>USSI01000007.1 GCA_900557315.1 uncultured Butyricicoccus sp.
GTGACTCCTCCGTCTACGACATCCGCAGCGTGACCGTGGCCGAGATCATGGGCCGACATGCGGGCTGGCTTGCCGGTGCGGCTTGCCTTGCGGGCGGCGACGACTGCGAAGGCCCGGATCTGATCCTGCTGCCGGAGGTGCCCTTTGATCAGGACAAGTTCCTTGCCAAGGTGGACGAGCTGCAGCGCCGCAAGTCCAATGTGATCATTGCGGCCAGCGAGGGCGTAAAGACCGCCGACGGCACCTATCTGTGTGATCTGGTGTCCACCGCAGGCCAGCTGGATGCCTTTGGCCACAAGGCCGTGCTCAGCGGCACCAGCCGTTATCTGATCGGCGACCGGCGTCAGCTGATTCAGCCGGGCGACATTATCATCTACAATTCCGGCGTTGTACACGACGAGCTCTCCAGTGAGGACGCGCAGATCGGCAACTACTTTTTCGCGGTCGGCAATCTGGAAGTGCCGCAGCTGCGCCCCAATGCCCTGATCGCGGACGATGTAAACCCCGTTTTCCACATCCACGAAGGCTTTGACAGCATCAAAGCCCTGTGCGAAACCATGCTTACCCATTTTGAGCATCCCTCTGTCTGGTCGCCGCACATCGTGCATTACGAAACCCAGGCGCTGCTCGAAATCATCTGGCGGGTGATCCACGCGGAACAGGAAACGCAGGAGCCGCATCCGAATTACTTTCTGGGCCGCAAGATCAAAGCTTATATTGATGCGCACTACCGCGAGCCGCTTACCATGCGCCAAATCAGCGAGGCGCTGGGCATGAGCGAATCCTATATTTCGCACGTGTTCAAGGACATGCTTGGCTGCCCGCCCATGCAGTATGCGCTGCGCAAAAAAATCGGCGAAGCGCAGACGCTGTTAATCTCTACGGATTACAGCATTACGCAGATCGCCCAGATCGTCGGCTTCGACGCGCAGAGCCATTTCAACAAGCGGTTCAGCAGCTATGTCGGCATCTCCCCGGGGCAGTTCCGCAAAAATTACCGCACCACACAGCGGATGGATTGAACCATGCAGCGGCGTTTTCCCGCATTGCCATCCTGCTGCACAAAAGCAGGAAAGTACAAGTTTTTTCAGTGAAAACCAACAACCCGGCAAACTTCCCAGCCTTCCCTTTTCCCTTGAAAATCCGTTTTTATGCCGCCATATCGGGCGGCATTTTATTTGTAACCCCGGTTTTTCCGCATGGTTTTGTTCCGGTTTGAATTTTGTGTACATTGTTGCGAAGTCCTGCTGTTTTGTAGAAGTCAAAAAACAGAAAATACGCAATAATGTAGTTACAGTAAACAACCGGCAAGGACACGAGCCGGCGGCGTAATTTTGCAAAGGAGAGAATACATATGGGCATTCATATTTGCGGCGCGCCCTGCTGCTGGGGCGTGGACGATATCACCAACCCGCACCTGCCGACCTGGCAGCGCGTACTGCGCGAAGCGCATGAAGCCGGTTACAGCGCCATCGAGCTGGGGCCGAACGGCTGGATCCCGACCGACGATATCGAAGGGGTTACCGAGGAACTGAACAAGAACCAGCTGTCCATCGTAGCGGGCACGATCTTTGACGATGTGCTCAGCGATGACAATTATGAGAAGCTGCTGCACCAGGTGGACGGCATCTGCCAGCTGATTACCAAGCTGCCGCCCCTGCCCCGCGAAGAGGGCCAGCGCTGGCCGACCCCGTACATGACCGTCATGGACTGGGGCCACGACGAGCGCGATTACGCAGCCGGCCATTCCGACCGTGCCCCCCGTCTGGACGAGGCGGGCTGGAACAAGCTGGTCAGCCACTTCAAGGGCCTGTGCGAGCGTGCCAACAGCTACGGCGTGCGCCCGGTGCTGCATCCGCACTGCGGCGGCTACATTGAGTTCGGCGACGAGATCGACCGTCTGGCCGAGGAAATCCCGAACGAGATGGCGGGCTTCGTACTGGATACCGGCCACCTGCAGTATGCGGGCCTTGACCCGGTTGAGTGGCTGCGCAAGTACAAGGATCGCTTGGACTATGTCCACTTCAAGGACATTGACCCCAAGGTCTATGACGAAGTCATGCACGAGCACATCCGCTTCTTCGAGGGCTGCGCAAAGGGTTCCATGTGCCCGATCGGCCGCGGCATGATCGACTACAAGGCGGTTGCCGACGTACTCGACGAAATCGGCTACAACGGCTACATCACCATCGAGCAAGAATGCGACCCGCGCAACGTGGAAAACAGTCTTGCGAACGTCAAGGCAAGCGTGGACTTCCTCAAGGGTATCGGCTACAAGATCTGATCCCGATTTGCCAACAAACATCATATTTGAAAGGAATGGATATACTATGAAACAGGTTAAGGTCGGTCTGATCGGCGCAAACTGGATGGGCAGCTTCCACTCTGTCGGCCTGAACAATGTGCGTCAGGCATATCACGACGTCGATCCGGTATTCGAGCATGTGGCAGACGTAAACGAGGCGGCTGCAAAGCTTGCAGCCGAGCGTTTCGGCTACAAGAAGGTTTCCACCGACTGGCACGATGTCGTCAACGACCCCGAAGTTGATCTGGTTATCATCGCAACCCCGAACTTCACCCACGCGGAAATCGCAATCGCGGCAGCCGAGGCCGGCAAGCACATCCTGTGCGAGAAGCCGATGGCCAACACGCTGGCAGAAGGCAAGGCCATGGTGGAGGCGATTGAGAAGGCGGGCGTCAAAAGCCTCGTGGACTTCATCTACACCAAGTGCCCGGCGAACGTGCTGGCAAAGGAACTGATGGACTCCGGCAAGCTGGGCGACTTTGTCACCTTCCGCGGCGAGTTCGACTGCTCTTACTGCGCAGACCCGAACACCCCGGCAACCTGGCGCCAGCTCGCCGCAACCGCCGGCACCGGCGCTCTGGGCGATTTGACTGCTCACGTGGTCAGCCTGTCCGACATGATCGTCGGCAAGAAAATCGTCGAGGTATTCGCTTCCTGGGATACCCCGTACAAGCAGCGTCCGGATGCGCGCGACCATTCCAAGATGGTGGATATCGACACGGACGATCAGATCTATGTCATCGTCAAGTATGAGGACGGCCGCATCGGTTCGATGTCCTCCAGCCGTGTATCGGTTGCCCGTCCGGTCAGCCTGGCTTACGAAATCCAGGGCAGCAAGGGCTCGGTCAAGTTCGAGATGACCCGCATTAACGAGCTGCTTTACTATTCGAACGACTGCGACCCCAAGGAGCGCGGCTATAAAATCATCAAGGGCAACACCCGCAACGGCGATTACGCAAACTTCTGCGGCACCGACGAACAGGGCATTGCTTACAACGAGATCATGTCCATCCAGGCGCACGATATCCTGACCGCGATCACTGAGGACCGCAAGGTCGATATCGACATCGCTTACGGCCACTATGTTGATACGATTCTGGAAGCTATGGCTACTTCTGCCCGCGAGGGCCGCTGGGTCAAGGTTTCCGAGATGGAAGCATAATTCAGAACAGCAAGACGATCCACTCCGCGGTACAGCAACAGCGTTGCTGTACCGCATTTGCTCAGGAACCGGTTCTCTGCCTGCAGGAGGTTGAAACAGTGAAGGATCAGTCGCTCAACATACAATGCTTCGCCAAAAAAAGCGTCCAGTCGATTTTTGTCGGGAAGAACGATCCCGCCGCGGGCAAGCGTGCACCCGCGCATCCTGCATGCCCATGAGGATTTTGTGGAAATCAGCCTGATTGTCAGCGGAGAGAGCGAGTATTTGATCCACAATAAGCGGCAGACCATCCATGCGGGCGACCTGCTGGTATACAACGCCGGCGTCGTGCATGACGAGGTCTCCGGCCCGGACACGGAAATCGGCAGCTACTGCGTCGCCGTCGGCGGGCTGCATATGCCCGGCCTGCGGGAAAACGCGCTCCTGCCGGACGACGCGGGCTATGTGTTTTCCACCGGGGCGGAATTCAGCGACATCCGCTCGATCTGCAGCATGATGTTCCGCAACCTGTCCTCCGGGGAGCCGGATGCGGACGCTTTCTGCAACAGCCTGATGCATGCGCTGCTGGTCAAGGTGCTGACGCTGGCAAAGGGCCGCACCGTCGAGGCTGCACCGGACGACGAACCGCATGCGCTCGGCCACCTGGTCAAGGAATACATCGACCAGCATTATATGGAGCCGATCACCCTGCAAAGCATGGGCGAAGCGCTGCATTTCAGCCCTTACTACCTGTCTCATATTTTCAAGGAAATGAGCGGGTACTCGCCCATGCAGTATCTGCTGCGCCGGCGCATCGGCGAAGCGCAGACCCTGCTGATCTCCACCGACCTGCCCGTCTCCAAAATCGCGGAGATGGTGGGTTATGAAACACAGAGCTATTTCAACCTGCAGTTCAGCAAGCACGTCGGTATGCCGCCCAAACGGTTCCGGGATAACTATGTTGTGGCTGACCGCACCGCTGCAAAAAAGCGGCGGAAAGAGCCGCCCCAGCAGCAATAACAAAACAGCAAAGGCCCCAAACCTGCCGCAGCAGGTTTGGGGCCCTTTTTATGTTGGAACAAATGCCGTGCAAATGCTCAGACGTCGTAGTCGCAGGGCATGGCTTCCTTGAGCACCACCGTCGATTTCTTGACGCCGGTCAGAGCGGGCATGGTCAGGTCTTCCATCTCCTGGCTGATCGGGCCGTCATAGCCCTCCATGCTCAGCACGGACAGGAACTCCTTCCACCAGCGCACATCGTGGCCGTGGCCGAGCGCAACATAGTTCCAGGTGCGCTTGGCAAACTGGTCGATGGTCTTGGTGTCGAGCACGCCGTCCGCCCCGACATAATTCCGCTCAAGACGCACATCCTTTGCGTGCACGTGATAAATGCGCTCCGCGCCCAGCTTGTGGATCGCCGCAATCGGGTCGCCGCCCATCCACATCAGATGCGACGGATCGAGGTTCATGCCCACCATCGGGCCGACCGCATCGCGCAGGCGGATCAGGGTCTCCGGATTGTAGACCATCTGGCAGCCGTGGTTTTCCAGCGCGATCTTCTCGATGCCGTTCTCCTTCGCCAGCTCCACAGTCTTTTTCCAGTACGGGATGAGCACTTCTTCCCACTGCCAGTTGAGGATTTTGGTGGTGATCGGCGGCCAGCTGGTCACGATCCAGTTCGGCGTGCAGTCGGTCGGCGAGCCGCCCGGGCAGCCGGACATCATGACAATGTTTTTCACGCCCAGCAGGCCGGCCAGACGGAAGGTCTTTTCAACGACCGCCTGATGCTGCCTGCCCTCTTCGTTCGGCGCCAGCTGGTTGCCCGAGCAGTTGAGCGCTTCCAGCTTGAGGCCGCGGCTCTCAATCGCATCCATGAACGCTTTTCGCGCGTCTGCGCTCTCCAGCATCTCGTCCAGATTGATGTGCGGCGCCTTGGACCAGTTGCCGCAGGCGATTTCAACCGATTCATAGCCCAGCTTTGCCAGGGTGTCCAGCATTTCCTCAAAAGGCATGTATCCCAGTCCGTCGGTATTAAAGCAGAGTCTCATAATTGTTGCGCTCCTTCCTCAGTTTTTATAGAAGTCCGGGGTTTCCGGCATATGGATGTCAACCGGATGCTGCTCGTCGCGCGCCTTAGAAGCGGCGGCCGCCGTGATCTGTCCCATATAGCCGTCCCAAGCCGTCGGGCCGTCCACACGGCCTTGCTTGGTGGCGTTGATCCACTGCTGGAACTCGATGTTGTATGCCTCCGGGAAACGCTCGGACCAGTCGTGGCAGATCGGCGTTACGCGGGAGTCATTGGTGCGGATCATGGCGTTTGCCGGCTCGGGCAGGTTGAGCGTTCCCTCTTCGCAGACAACTTCGCACTTGATGTCATAGCCGTAGTGGGAGAAGATGAAGGATTCCACGTCGATGCGGATACCGGATTCAGTGGTCAGATACATGATCTGCGGGTCTTTCAGGCCCTCGCAGGCGTTGCGCGTGGTGCGTGGGAAAACAACCTCGGCCTTGACATAGTTCTCGCCGAGCAGCCAGCGCAGCACGTCGATCTCGTGGATCATGGAGTTCTCAACCGGCATATTGGTGGTGAAGCCCACGCCGCCGTCATCGTAATTACGGTGTGCGCAGTGCAGCATGAGCGGGCTGCCGAACTTGCCGCTGTCGATCAGCTTTTTCAGCTGCTGATAGCCCGGGTCAAAACGGCGCATGAAGCCGACCTGCACCAGGTGTTTGCCGGTAGACATTTCCGCTTCCACGATGCGCTTGCACGCCTCGGGCGTGGGCGCAAGCGGCTTTTCACAGAACACCGGCTTGCCGGCCTTGATTGCCGCCATGACATACTGCTCGTGGAACGGGTCGGCCGTGGTGCAGATAACAGCCTCCACCTCGTCGGATGCGATCATCTCTTCGCCGCTGGCATAGGCTTTGATGCCGTACTTTTCCGCAACCGATTTGCAGAAATCGACGTTTGCATCCGCGCTGGCTACCACGCGGCCGCCCTGCAGGCTGTTGTTAATGCGCTCGATGTGCGTCCGTCCGATCGCACCCGTGCCTACCAGACCAATTTTCAGTTCTGCCATTGTAAAAACTCCTTTCTATCATACCGGGGATATTGCCCCCTACTAATCAACCATGCTTTTATTCCTGTATTTTTTGTGTTACATCTCACCGCGCGCTTCACGTTCGGCAAGCTCCTTCATGATTGCAGGATAGATTTTATCCAGCTTGTACAGCACCAGGACGATCGCAGCAATCACCCAGATCGCCAGCGTGCCATACTGGTAGATGTCCATAATCATTGCCTTGGCACTGTCCGGCTGCACCGCACCGCCGGTGGAAGAGCTGATATAACCGCTTACCTCCAGCAGCTTGCTGATGCATGCGCTGGTCAGGCCGACACCGATCTTGAATCCCAGCGACCCGCCGCCGAATACCAGGCTTTCCTGCCGGATATGGCTCCTCCACTGGCCATATTCGATCACGTCGCCCATCATACCGAACACAATCGCCGTAATCGGAGCCTGGCCCAGCGCACGGATGATCGTCGTGCCCAGCATCCACGAGTAGCTGTACGGATTGAGGAAAAACGCCGCCTGCGCAACGACTGCAACCACGCAGCCTGCCAGGGAGATATCACGTTTCCCGAAGCGGCGCAGCAGCATCGGGCACACCATGGCGCGACGATCAGGGTAACGCTTTCTCCGAAATAAAGCGCACTGTACATCCAGCTGTCGTTCCCAAAGATATATTTGCAGTAATAGGGTGTTACCGTGCCGACCAGTGTCTGATGGACGCATGTGATCGTCCACAGTACAAGCGTGGCCCAGAAATATTTGTTGCCCAGCAGCGCCTTGAGGTTCTTTTTCACACCGGCCTTTTGCTGGTTCTTTACCGCCTCAATCTGCACGCGCTCCTTGCAGTTGGCAAAGCAGATCAGCAGCATGGCCAGCGCAATCACGCACCACATTGCCATGGCCTTGACCCACGCCATCTGCGTATCGCCGAACAGCTTGACGACCGGCATGGTCAGCGTAACGGCAATCAGGCGGCCGACCGGCGCCATCGCCATACGGACAACCGAAAGCAGGTCGCGTTCATGTGAAGAACGCGTCATCATGGTCGAAAGCGTGCCGTACGGGACATTGATTGCAGTATAACATACGGTTGTGCACAGGTTATATGTAACGAAGATATACCAGAACTGCAGGCTCTCCGAAGTCTGCGGCACCGTAAACATCGCCACGGCGCAGATGACATAGGGAACTGCCATCCACAGCAGCCACGGGCGGGCTTTGCCCCAACGGGACTTTGTCTTATTGACGATCACACCCATGATGACGTCCGATGTGCCGTCAAAAACGCGGGACACCAGCATGACAATACCTACGGTTGCGATGGGAATGCCTGCATAGTCCGTATAAAACAGTGTCAGCAGCGCGTTAATCATACCACATACAATATTGCACGCTGTATCCCCGCAGCCATAGGCCAGACGGTTCCACCAGCTGAGGCGGATTTGCTGGCCGCTTTCCCCCTGCAGTGCGGCTGTACTTTGTTTCATCAACAGATTCACCATTTCCTCTCATGCAAAATATACAACATTAACTTTTACAGGCTTATATTGCAGATTCTATTCTATATTGCTGTTTTTTCACCCAAAACGTTCGGCAATATTCGCTTGTTTCGTTATCCTCGCATTTTGTGAACCAGTTCATGAACTATGGTCTTATTATAGAACAGGATGGGAAAAAGTGTTAGTTTGATTCTGCCCTGTTTGCGGGCCTTTTGCAAATGGATTTTGAAAAATTTATAAAATCTTGCACAGCCAAACGCAAAAAAACAGCGCCTTCAGGCGCTGCCTCCATTTTCCTGCTCGACGGAAAAATGCTTGCGGTATTCACGCGGCGCAATGCCGACGTATTTTTTGAACATGGCGGTCAAATGGCAGCTGCTGCCGAAGCCCAGCCGCTCCTCTATCTCATGGACGGGCAGCCGTGTCTCCATCAGCAGGCTCTGCGCCTCGCCGATCCGGCGGTGGATCACGTACTGCATGGGAGACAGCCCGGTTTCCCGCTTGAACAGATGCGACAGATAGGAAACGCTGATGTGCATCTGTCCGGCGATTTGCTCGAGCGAAAGCGGCTCGGTATAATGCCGGTCCAGATAGTCCGTGATACTCCGCACCAGCGCCTCGTTTTTCTGCTCGCTCTGGCAGCGGTCTTGCCGGTCATGCAGGTACAGGGCCTGTTCCACCATCAGCAGCACGCTGACCGCCAGCCCCCGGCAGATCTCCGCGTGCCGGGGCGAGGTAATACATAGCTCATAAATATTCGGCATGATCTGCCCGACCGGCTTTTCGAACTGCCCCAGCTGCAGCACGGGACGCTGCTGTGCCGGAATCAGGCATCCGGGCGGGCATCCCTGTCTGTGCACACCGGATAATGCGCAGCAGTAGGTCTGCATGGTATGCTCCTGAAACGGTGCTTCGCCGTGAATGGTCTCCGCGTTACAGATCACCAGATCGCCGGCTTTTACCGCATATTCGCGGCTGCCGACGATATAGCGGCCTTCCCCCTCAGCAACATACAGCAATTCGAGCACGCCGCTGTGCTTGTGCAGCATATGTGCGTGCTTCTGCGTATACGCAGCATCCACATAAAAGACGCCGGTCAGCCTGACCGCATCCACCCGGATCGCCTCAGGCGGCGCTGTATCCATGTGCTCCCCCTCCTCCAGCAGCATATTTGTCCCATACCGGACGCCAGATGCCTGGCACCGGTCAGCCCGTGTGCCAGGCTGCATCCGCATCGTTCCAAATCAGGTTCCGCCTATCATTATAGTGGAACCCGGCTGCAAATTCAACAGAATAGCCGGAACCCCCACGTAAAAAGGGGACAGCCCGGCCGGACCGCCCCCCTTTTATCCTCTTTCCCGGGCACAGCCCGGTTATTCCTGTGTAAATACGCCGCTGACCGCGGTAAATAGCTCCTTGAAAACGTTGACAATGCGGGTGATTACCCCTTCGTCCTGCTCCTGTGCGGCCTCCTGATGCAGTTCTCCGGTTTCATCCACCGAGATTTCCTTTGTTCGCAGGATAAACTGCACGCTGGCCGGGGTCGGGTTCTGGCTGGAAGTGACCGACTGCAACGCGGCCCCAGAGTCTATGTTGAGCACATTGGTCTCCTCCTCCAGATCGGTTTCCGCATCCTCCAGCGCGGAATGGATTGCATCATTCGCATTCCCCAGCTGATTCGAGCTGCCCGAGTTCGCGGCTTTGCCGAGCACATCCAGCAGCCCGTCTATCGTAGCCTGCATCGCAGTATCCGACTGGTCGCGCACCGCGCGCAGGTTATCCGTTGCGGTTTGCAGCAGTTCGCTCGCAGAAGAAAGCGTACTCGTCAGCGAGACCATCAGCGTCTCACCCTTGTCAATGGCAGAGGCTGCATCCGCGGTCATCTGGTCGAGGGTTTCGGTCAACGGCGGAATGTCCGCCAGCAGGTCGTTGACCCGCTCCAGCGTCTGGTCGGCGAGCTCGGTCAACTGCCGGCCGTCCTCGGTCATATCATCCGGAAGCCCTTCATAATCCTCGAGGATGTCCAGAATGTCCCCAAAATTCTCTGCAATGCTTTCCCCGGTATAGGTGAGCGAACCGAGCCCGCTTGAACTGTCGGACAGGCCGCTGACCGCATCCACCAGCCCGGCGGTTTCGCTGATGACCTCGTTCAGCGGCCCCACAAGGGCATCCACCATATCGGAAAGCCCGGCGTCCGGAGCAATCCAATCCAGCGCATCCCCAACCATACCGGAAATCGCGTCCGACTGCGCGCGCAGATCGTCCAGCGCTCCCTCAAGTAGGCTGCCGGCCAGGGCGAGCCGGTCCAGGTCATCACGCAGCGCCTCGAAATCATCTGCAAGCTGGTACAGGTCGCGCGAGCCGTCCCCGGTTTCGTCATGCAGATCGTCCAGCATCCCCTGCAGATCTTTCAGATGGTCGTGCATCTCCCGCAGCAGTTCCTGATAGGCGGCCACATCCGCCGAAGATTGCTCCAGCGTCCCCAGCATGCTGTTGACCGTTGCATTGAGCGTCGTCAGCGTGGTTTTGGTCGAGGTCAGTTCCGGGATGAGCGAATCCGAATTGCCGGCCAGCTCTTCCAGTGCGTCCAGGGCCGCATCGGTCTGCGGGTCCAGCTCGCCGCGGTCGGCGATCAGCTGCTTGCGCACCGCGTCAATGCCTGCAATTCCGCTGGACAGCACATTCAGCCCACCCTGCATAGATTGCAGGGTCTCCAGCATGCTGGAAAGCCCCTCATACAGGCTGTCGCCCGAATCGCCGAGACGGTCCTTGATATCCCGCAGGTCGGACAGGATATCAAGCGAGGACAGGGTGGCCGGCGCCATGAACAGGAACAGCCCCATGCTCTCGAATTTATCCGAACCGATGCGCACCGTAAACGTGCTTTCCTCGCCGGGCAGCCCCATAAACACCACCAGTTTATAGGTGCCCATGGACTGGATCTGCGCGCCGGGTGCTTCGATCGAGAGCGCTTCACTCATATCAATGCCTGTGCCGCAGATCAGCATCATATTGTTCTTATAATATTCGCTGGCAGCGTCATTTGGCGTTGCATGGATATTGATTTCCACCAGCCCGCTCGCGCCTGCGCACTTTTCCGCTTCAACCGGCACGCCGTTGAGCTTATATGACACATCGAAATTCCAGGGCAGTTGGATCGCCGTGTCGCTGCTGGGGATGCATTCATAGTAAAACCGGTGCATCCCCTCCCCTTCCAGCGCCCAGGAAACCGATCCGTCGCCAAGCGTGGGCTGGTCGTAAGTGGACATATTGTAAACCTCGGCATAGTTACCGTAATCGGTGAATTCCGTATGCCCGTTCAGGCTGACGCCCTTGACGATACGGGTTGCCTCCGGAAGCCCATAGTAATCCAGATTGATATACACCGCTTCATCGGTTTCGATGGTTGGCGCGGCGGCAAATGCCGCCTGCGGCAGGGTGAGCGCCAGCACGAGCGCCGCGGCGGCGGTGCGGCGCAGTTTATTGGGATTCATGGTCATCCCCCTCCTTATGGTTGGTTTTCTCCGCCGCGGCATCGGTTGGGTCTCCGCTGTCCTTCCGGAACAGCCGCTGCAGTTTATCCCGGTATGCCCTGTGCCGCGCGCGGCGGTATTCGCGTATCTGTTCATGCAGCCGCAGGCGCTGCTGGTGCAGCTCGCTGAGCACGGGCAGTTTGACCTTCGTACTGCGGATACGGTTCATTTTGGCGTGTTTTTTCTCCGCATAGTCCGCCTTGACGATCCATCTGTCAAAAATCATCAGGCAGCCGGGTAACAGGAACAGCACGAGAATCATGGAGATCAGCGCACCGCGCCCGACTAATTGCCCGAGGCCGGAGACCGCTTCGACCGAGGTCATGAAGTACAGCCCGTAAGCCACGGTCATCAGGATCATACCCGAGGTCAGGATGGATTCTGCGCTGACCGTCACCGCGCGGATCGCGGCCTCTTTTTTGTCACCCTGCGTGCGGGCGTCCAGATAGTTGCCGCTCAGCAGGATGGAATAGTCGATCGTCGCACCGAGCTGGATACAGCTGACAATGATGAATCCAAGGAACATGGTACGCTGTCCATAAATATACGGCATGGCGGTGTTGATAAACACTGCAGCTTCGATCGGGATGAGTACAACCAGCGGCAGCAGAAGCGATTTGTACGTGATGGCGACCACCAGTGCAACGCCGAGCAGCGAAATGATGTTGACGCGGCTGTTATCCGGCACGATGATCTCCTTGATATCCTGTGTAGACGGCGTCACGCCGACCAGATAGGTCTGCTTCCCGGGGTAGTATTTATTGATGATCGAGCGGATTTCATCGGCATAAGTAAACGCCTCGTCGCTCTCGCCCGCAGAGCGCACGTTGACGATCACACGCGCCCAGTTGTCCGAATGCAGCAGGCCGGTGACGCTTTCAGGCAGGAATTCCTCCGGAATGCCTTCGGGCAGGGCAGAAGCCAAACCCAGCGCATATTTGACATAGGGCAGGCCATCCAGCTCTTCGCTCATGGCCTTCTCGGTGATATTGCTGTCCGCCGGGATCAGCGCAAGCATCATATTGCTCCGGCCGAACTTCTCGTTCATCTGCTGCTCGGCCTCGTATACCGGCGTGCCAGGCGAATTGGCGACTGCCTCGTTGCCGTAAGTAAAGTCCGCCATGCCCTGCGCAACATAGCACGGGATAATGATGGCCAGTACAACAGCCAGCACCGGTTTACGGATTTTGTACGCCAACTCGCCAAAGCCGCGCCACTGCTTGGGGATAAACGGCCGATGCTGGGTTTTTTCGACCAGGCCCTGGAAGCGCAGGATCAGTGCAGGCATGAGCAGCAGGACGGTTACCAGGCTGAGGAAAATGCCCTTGGCAAGGACAAAGCCCATATCCGGCCCGATCCCGAACCGCATGAGCGCCAGTGCGAGGAATCCGACAATGGTCGTCGCGCCCGATGCCCCGATCGAGGAAAAAGCGGTGCGCAATGCGTTCGCCATGGCCTGCTCGGGCTGTATGCCATTGGCCTTTTCCTCAGTAAAGGCGTGCAGCAGGAAGATCGAATAGTCCATGGAACAGGCAAGCTGCAAAACCGCGCTGACCGCGTTGGTCAGAAAAGATATCTCGCCGAAAATAATATTCGTCCCCATATTGATGACAATCGCGATGCCAAGCACGGAAAGGAACAGCACCGGCTCAAACCACGAGGTTGTGGTGAGCGTCAGAATGAGGAAAATGATGATGACAGCAAGCACCATGACACGGGCAACCTCGGCATTGATGGTCGGGCCGAGGTTCGTGTCCGACACGGCCGAGCCTGCAACCAGGCCACGGCCGCCGACGATCTGCTCAATCTCATGCACAGCCCGGTGCGTGCGGCTGGAGGAATCTTTCTCGAGGAAGATGATGTCCATGTAGGCATCGCCGTCCTTGTAGTAATCCTCGATATCCGAATAATCAATAAACTGGCTCGAACCATAGATATTGGTCGTGGTATCACACCACATCACCATGTCCACGCCGTCCACATCGGCGATGCGGTCTTTGATGTTCTTCGCTTCATACAGCGTCACATCCTCCAGCATGACGCGCCCCATGCCGGGGTATGTAAATTCTTTCTCCATAATGTCGAGCGCCTGCGCGGAAGGCGAGGAATCCGGCAGGTATTCGGTAAGGTCATAGTTGACGCCGACCATCGGGGCCAGGATCAGGCTGAGCAGCAGCAGCGCCGCAAACACCTTTTCAATCCGTTTGCGGTTGTTGATAATCAGGTCAACCGGACTGTGTCCATTCAGCTTCACAAAAGAAAACACCAGCTTTCTCAATAATAGATATTGTGTATGGTAACGCTTCGTGTTATAGTATAATATATCAGGATAACAGACACAATAAACAATTTTCAAATTATGCCCAAAACCGAACATTATCCATGTACTTTGTTTGTTTATTTTAAAATTTTTTTGTATTTGAGAACGGAGGGATTGTTTTGGCGGAACAGGTGGACAAGCGGATCCGGCGGACAAAAAAATTGCTGCGGCAGGCGCTGACACGTCTGATGCAGCAAAAAGATTTTCAAAGCATTACCGTAACCGATGTGGTGCGGGAAGCGGATATCAACCGCGGTACATTCTACGCCCATTACCGCGATGTATATGACCTGCGCGAGCAGATCGAAGGGGAAATGATTGCGGATTTCCGCTCGATGATCGCCGTGCTGCGGCCAAGCGAAGCTGCAGCGCTTCAACCGGTCCTCACCCGCGCCATGGACTATCTGGAGGAAAACCGGGAAATCGTCACCGCGCTGGTCCGGGTCAGCGCGGCCGAGGGCTTCCGGCAGAAGATGATCGGCGTGCTTGAAGAGTGCCGGCTGGATGTGATCCAGCACCGCAGCATGGAAGACATCTATGTCGCGCGGTTTCTGGCGACCGGCATCGTGGGCATGCTGGAAAAATGGATCACAGAGCCGCAGCCCATCCCCAAACACGAGATGATCGTGCTGATGGCAAATATCCTCTCCCCCCTGCTGTCACAAAATGCAGAATGACCCGACCGCCGGCCGGAATCTCCCGAAAAGCACACAAGAGCAAAGCCGCCTCTTTCAGAGGCGGCTTTTATCGTATGCGGCAATCGCCGTGCATCCTGCATTGCTGTCCGCGGACGCAAGATGCATCTCAAAATCCGGCGCCCAGCCCCTATCCGGGCATATCCCATTGCTTTACCCCATCAAAATAGGGGCGCTGTTTGCGCAGCCGGAAATCGTCTTCATCCTTCTTCCTCCAATCATACAGCCCTTCGCCGGCTGCCTGACCTGTTTTTCCGGACGTAATGCCGCGCTTGACAATCTCCTGAATCTCCTTTGTATCGCACAGGTCCGGATAGACGTTTTCCGCAATCGTCTTTTCCAGATCGAAACCCACCGCATCAAAGTACTCCAGCAGGCCGATCGAAGCATACCGCATGCCCACTGCATATTGAACGGCCTTATCAATGTCCTCCGCACTGGCCACGCCCTGCTCGATCAGGTAGAGTGCCTCACGAAACAGCGCCTGTGCAAAACGGTTTACCAGGAAGCCCGGGACACTGCGGCTCAAAACGACAACCTGGCGGTGCAGCGTCCTGAGCAGCGCAAGGGTTCGGTTCACCGCGCTGTCCTGCGTCCTTTGATGCCGGACGACCTCGACCAGCGGCAGCATATGAACCGGCTGGAAGGGATGCGCAATCAAAAGGGATTCCGGTTTTGCCGTCAGTCCCGCCAGAATTTCCGCATCAATCGAGGACGTGCATGATGCAATCACAACGTCCGGGTCTGCATGCGCTAAAATATTGGCATAAACCGCTTGTTTGATTGCGCTGTCTTCTGCAACCGCTTCAAAAACATAAGTGCAGCCGTCCAATGCCTGCAGGTCATTTGTCACGCGGAGCAGTGCCAGCGCGGCCGCTTTGTTCCGCTCCGTGGCAAGCCCCTGTGCAATCAGATCGTCCCAGTTCTGCTCAACCGCTTTGCAGCAGCGCCGCAAGCCATGTTCCGAATGGCCGATCACCGTGCAGGGGATGCCGTGGCCAATCACCAGGGTCGCCTGGCAGGAACCGATTGTCCCCGCCCCATATACCGCAATTTTCTCCATAACAGGCTCCTTACATCATGGCCCAGCCATGCGTCAGACGCAGAGACTGGCCGGTCAGCGCGCCCTGATCCTTTGCCAGGAACGCCAATGTGTTGGCGACATCCTCCACGGTGGTAAATTCACCGTCCACCGTATCCCGCAGCATGATGTCCTTCACCACTTCTTCCGCGGTTATGCCGAGCGATGCAGCCTGCTCGGGAATCTGCTTTTCCACCAGCGGCGTTTTGATAAAGCTCGGGCAAATCGTGTAGGTATAGATGCCGTACGCCGCTCCTTCCCGTGCAATCGCTTTTGCCAGCCCGGTCACACCGTGCTTTGCAAAGTTGTACGGCTCTTTCAGTTTCGAGCCGACAAACGACTGGACCGAGCCGGTGAATACAATCCGTCCGCCCCGGCCCGACTGCTTCATGTGGCGGTACGCTGCACGGGATACCAGAAATGCGCCGTCCGCATGGATTGCCATCATCTTCCGCCAGTCTTCGAACGGATACTCCTCATACGGATGGACAATCTGGATGCCTGCATTGGACATGGCCAAATCGCATGACCCGTAAACCTCCATCATCCGGTCAAAACCGGCCTCCACCGCCTTTTCATCGGATACATCCATGGGTACCGCGATTGCCTGCAGGCCGGCATCGGTCAATTCCCCGGCAACCGTTTCCGCTCCCCGGAGATTGATGTCCGCTACCACCACGCCGTAGCCTTCCTGTGCCATGCGAATTGCACACGCCTTGCCAATGCCGGATGCCGCGCCGGTAATCAAAGCAGATTGCATCGTCCTTTGTGTCCCTCCTTAAACCATTCCATTGTACGGATTGAGCGGCCGTATTTCTGCACAGACAGCCTGTTCTTTCGTCAATTATAGTATTCTTTCTTTGGGAAAATCAACAATCATAATCCACCAAAAAGATTTGGCCCATTTATATATAGTATATAACTTTTCCCTCTTGCTGCTGTCATGCGAGCCAGCCCTCCCAAGACGCAAACCGGGACGGTCCGCTCCCACCCGGCGCGCCTTGCTGGAAGCACAACTTTATGATATGATACCTGCATACAGTGGATTTTCGAGATATTTCAACAGGCGCTGCAGCATACGCAGGCGTGGGACGCTCCGCGTCAGCGTCGTATCCGTTCCGTTGAAATATCATTGAAAATATAGCGCCTTGCGCGCACACAGATGGGAAGGGGTGCGAAGCGATGAGAAAAGCAGTTTGTACCCTTGTGCTGGCAGCCATGCTGTCCGGGACAGGGGCGGGGGCATGGGACAGTTCCGTGGTCACAATGAGCCGCTGGGCGGAGGCGGGCATCGCCGCCGCCTACGAAAGCGGGGCTGTTTCGGACGATTTTGACTTGGGTACGGATTATACCAGGCCGATCACCCGTGCGCAGATGGCGCGGCTGACAGTCGATCTGGTGCTTGACGAACAGCAAACGACACTGCCCGCTCTGGCCGGGGAACTCGGTATCCAACTGGAGATGGCGCCGCTATCGCCCGCCGAGGAAGCAGCGGAAGCGGAAACCGACGCGGAAAGTGTCCCCGCCGCTTCCGATTCGGACGAAGGCCTGCCCGCAGATGCGGCGGAAGAGCCAGCCGAAACCAATGCGCCGCCAACCGGCAGCGAAGCCGGGGAACAGACGGCCGCAGAAGAACCCCCAAACGGGGACCCGCTTGACGGCGGGCTGCCCGCTGTTGCCTTCGGCAGTTTTTCGGACACGCAGAGCGTGTATGTCGAAACGGCAGCACAGCTCGGCATTGTCAACGGGGCGAACGGGCTGTTCCGCCCGGATGACCAGGTCTCGCGCGCAGAGGCGGCGGCTATGATGGAGCGGTGCATGGGTGTGCTCGGCCGGACGGAAGCCAACCGCCAGCCGCAGCAGTTTGCAGACAGCTATGCAATCCCCCGCTGGGCGGTCCAATCCGTCAAATATGTTTCCGGCCGGACCGACCGTTCCGGGCAGGCCGTCATGAGCGGTTCCGGCGGCAAATTCTCACCACAGGACAGCTACACGATCGAGCAGGCAATCCTGTCCATCGGACGGATGCAAAGCTCGCTGCAGATCACGGACGTTGCCGAGGGCTGGCGCAGCGCACCGGGATATGACAGCGTATCGCTTGCGCTCACCTTCGGCGGCGACTGCACGCTCGGGCGCGGGCACGATTTCGCATACAGCGGCTCGTTCGACGAAATGTACGACCAGAAGGGCGCGTCCTATTTCTTTTCCGGCATCCCGGAGTTTTTTGACGACGATCTGACAATGGTAAACTTTGAGGGCACGCTGACCAATGCGACGGCGCACGCGGACAAGACGTTTGTCTTCAAAGGCCGGCCGGAATATGCCAAGGTGCTGGATGCGGGCAGCATTGACGTGGTCTCACTCGCCAACAATCATTCCATGGATTATTTGCAGCGCGGCTTTGACGATACGGTGCGCTACCTGTCCCCTTACGTTCAGGTTTCGGCATATGACCGTATGCCGATCGTAACGGTGAAGGGCGTGCGGATCGGATTTGCCTCCAATGTCGGCTGGTCGTTCGATCAGGCGCAGAAGCAGTTTATTGAAAACGCTGTCCGCTCCCTGCGGGAGCGCGGGGCGGAGCTTATTGTGTTCAATTACCACTGGGGGATTGAGCGCTCGTATCACAGCGATCCCACCCAGCAGGCGATCGGGCACTACTGCATCGACCAGGGCGCGGACCTGGTCATCGGCCACCATCCGCACGTTGTGCAGGAGGTGGAAACCTATAAGGGCAAGCAGATCGCCTATTCCTTGGGCAATCTGGTGTTCGGCGGCAACAACAACCCGACGGATAAAAACTGCCTGATCTACCGCCACACCATTACACTCGATCTGGACAGCCGGCAGGTGACCGCATCCTCCTATCAGGCAATCCCATATTCCGTATCTTCCGTATCCTGGCGGAACGATTATCATCCGGTAAAGCGGTGAGCCGGCCGGGCGCATCATGGGACAAAACAACCGCGGCAAGCGGCAGGAATACACATCGACGGTATACACAGGGGGCTGTAAGATTGCGTACTGACTCAGAAATGATGGATTTAATGATCCATACGGCAAAAACAGATGACAGGGTTTTGGCGGCCTATCTGAAAGGGTCACGGACCAACCCGCAGGTTCCCAAAGACCGGTATCAGGATTTTGACATTATGTATGTGGTCAAGGAGACAAAGAGCTTTATTTCTGATCCGGGCTGGCTGGAAGGTTTCGGAAAAATTATCTTAAAACAAGAGCAGGATGATGACTTTGGCTATGGGGATCGTTTCGGCATACGCAGCCACTATGAGGAGAGCTATTCCTGGCTTTTGCTGTTTGAAGACGGGAACCGCATTGACATTGGCGTGGAAACCACAGCGGCGCTGGAAAAAGGGACAAACCGGAACAAGCTGTTTCTTCCGCTTCTGGACAAAACCGGCTGCCTGCCCAAGCTGCCGCCTCCAACCGATGTGGATTTTCATGTAACCCCGCCAACGGCCAAACAGTTCCGGGGCTGCTGCAATACGTTTTTCTGGTCGCTGTGCGATGTGGTCAAGGGGATTGCACGGGATGAACTCCCCTTTGCGATGGCCACCTATAACGATCTGGTCCATCCGATGCTGGAAAAAATGCTGAACTGGTATATTGGAATCCATACCAACTATTCCGTTTCCTGCGGCAAGCTGAATAAATACTTTAAAAAGTATTTATCAGAGCAAACCTACCTGCAATACCGGAAAACATATACCGACGGCAACTATGCGCACTTTGCGGCGGCCATTGATGTTTCCTGTGAATTATTTCACCAAACTGCGCAGTTCGTTGCGGAACAGTCCGGCTATGTATACCCGCAGGGAGATGAGGACGGGTTCCACCGGTATGCGGAGATCATCAAAGAGATGCAGGCATAGCAAAAGGATGTCCCTCACGCCAGCTTCTTTGGTTTCGCCGCTTCCTTGTGCCCTGCGCGCTATTTTGCAAAATTTATTTTTCCTTTTTGAATGGATTTCCCTTTCCCGGTCGTGTTATGGATGAAGGCGGAAACACTGCTGTATCACAAAGGAGGCAACGAGTATGAAAAAGGTACGGACTGGTATATTGGCTGCAGCGCTGCTGCTTTCCATCGGTGTAACAGGGGCGTTCGCCGCTGGCCCCGGCTGGGGATGGCACGCAGGCTGGAACAACTGTCCCGCATCCGACGCATCCTGCCGCTATGACGCGGATGGAGACGGCGTTTGCGACACCTGCGGGTCAGGTGCAAACTACGTCGATGAAGACGGCGACGGCGTGTGCGATCATTTTGACGGCAGCCGCTGCGGTTCCGGCCGCGGCATGGGCAGAGGATACAGCAGATAACACAACGGCAGGTGGGGTCTTGCGGAAGGAACAGGAGATCAACGAGGCGATCGAACGGTATGCGGATACCGTCCGCCGGCTCTGCATGCTCCATCTCAAAAACCATGCCGACACCGAGGATATTTTCCAGACCGTATTTCTCAAATATGCCCTGCACACCGAGCCCTTCGCGGATGCAGAGCACGAAAAGGCATGGCTGATCCGCGTCACGATCAATGCCTGCAAGGACCTGCTCAAGAGCTTTTTCCGCAGCCGCACAGTTTCCCTTGACGAGGTGCTGGAGCAGCCCGCAGAACTTCCCCCGGACCACCGCGAAGTCCTTGAGGCAGTGCTGTCTCTGCCGCAGAAGTACCGGGATGTGATCTACCTGCACTATTACGAGGGCTATTCTGCGCCCGAAATCGGCCGCATCCTGAAAAAGAACGTCAACACGGTCTACACGCTGCTGGGCCGCGCCAGACAGCAGCTGCGCGAAACATTGGGAGGTGAGGGCGATGCATGACAAAATCCGGGCGGCGTTCGGCGAGATTCACGCGGAAGAAGCGCTGAAGGACCGGACACGCGCCTATCTCGCCCGCCAAACACAAGGCCGCCGCCGAAGGCTGTCCAGCCGGATGCGGCTTGTCCCCACGCTGGCCTGCTGCCTGCTCGTGCTGCTGGCGGGCTGGGGCGGGTATCACACATATTTCATCCCTTCCTCGATCATCAGCATTGACGTCAACCCCTCCCTTGAACTGGGCGTCAACCGGTTTGACCGGGTGATTTCGATAGCGGGTTATAATGATGACGGTGTTGCCCTCGCCAATGCGGTGGATGTCAAACACATGGATTATGCGCAGGCACTTGTCTGCATTCTGGACAGCGACGCTTTCGCGCCCTATGCTTCCGAGGATGCGGCGGTATCCATCGCTGTATTCGGCTCGGACGAACAAAAAAGCAGTGAGATGCTCTCGCAGGTGGAAGCCTGCACGGCAGGCTACCGCAACACCCACTGCTATGCGGATAATATAGAGGTCGCCGCAGCGGCCCATGAGGCGGGATTGTCGTGCGGCAAATACCGCGCCTATCTCGAACTGCATGAGCTCGATCCCGCCGTCACTCCCGAGGACATCCAGGGGATGACCATGCGGGAGATCCGCGACCGCATTGCAGCCCTGTCCGGCGGCAACAGCTCTGTCCAGACAAAGGAAACAGGCACTTCGTCCGGCGGCGGGCATCATGGCAGCGGCGCAGGAAACGGTAATGGAAAGCGGCGTCACGCGCGGGGGCAGTAATTCCCCGCTGCGGTTCCTTTGCCGCGCATGGACATCCGCCGATGGATAAAACAAACCCTGTCAGGCGCGAAATTCCGATTGCAGGAATGCCGCGCTTAGCAGGGTTTTTTCACGGCCATATTCTCTTTTCACACAAGCAAATATTGCGGTTTCGAGCTGATGCCGGAGAAATATTCCTATGCGCGGGCACTCATGCCCTGTCAT
>USSI01000008.1 GCA_900557315.1 uncultured Butyricicoccus sp.
ATATCGCCATCATCGCCAACGGTCTGATGACTTACGAGGCCATCAAGGCCGGTGAGACGAAAAAGCGCGAATCCATCCTCGAAGCCAGGGACGAAATCCACAGGCAGCGCACTGAGGCCGACCGCGAGCTGAAAGAGCGCCGCAATGAGACACAGCAGCTTGAACGCCGCCTGATCCAGCGCGAGGAGGCGCTGGATAAAAAGAGCGACACCATCGAGCGCAAGAACGAAGAACTCAACCGCCAGCTGGAGGCGACCCAGAAGGAGAAGGAAGAACTCGAAAAGGTCAAAGCCGAGCAGCTGGAAAAGCTGGAGCATATCGCGAGCATGACCCGCGACGAGGCGCGCGAGATGCTCGTCGCGTCGATCGAATCCGAGGCGACGCATGACGCGGCTGTCAAGCTGCGCGAGATCACCCAGCGCCTCAAGGACGAGAGCGAGCAGACCGCGCGCGAGATCATCTCGACCGCGATCCAGCGCTGCGCGGCGGACCACGTGTCCGAGGCGACCGTTTCGGTCGTGCCGCTGCCCAATGACGAGATGAAGGGCCGCAACATCCGCACCCTCGAGACGCTGACCGGCGTGGACCTGATTATCGACGACACGCCCGAGGCGATCACGCTTTCCTCGTTCGACCCGGTGCGCCGCGAGATCGCGCGCCTGTCGCTCGAAAAGCTGATCGTGGACGGCCGCATCCACCCCGCCCGCATCGAAGAGATGGTCGAAAAGTCCCGCCGCGAGGTCGAGCAGATCATCAAATCCGAGGGCGAGCGTGCAACCTTTGAAACCGGTATCCACGGCATCCATCCGGAGCTGGTCAAAATCCTCGGCCGCCTGCGTTACCGCACGAGCTACGGCCAGAATGTGCTGCAGCACTCGATCGAGGTGGCGCACATCGCCGGCATGATGGCAAGCGAACTCGGGCTCGACCCGGTGCCCGCGCGCCGCGCCGGCCTGCTGCATGACATCGGCAAGGCGATCGACCACGAGGTCGAGGGCAGCCATGTGCAGATCGGCGTAGACCTGGCCAAGAAGTACAAGGAAGCGCCGCAGATCATCCATGCGATCGAGGCGCACCACGGCGACGTGGAGGCCAAGACGATCGTCGCCTGCCTGGTACAGGCGGCGGACGCCATTTCCGCTGCACGCCCGGGCGCGCGCCGCGAAAACCTCGAGAATTACATCAAGCGTCTGGAAAAGCTCGAGAGCATTGCCAACGAGACGCCGGGCGTTTCCAGCTCGTATGCAATTCAGGCGGGCCGCGAAATCCGCATTATCGTCAATCCGGATAAGATTTCGGACGACGCGATGGTGCTGCTTGCCCGCGATATCGCCAAAAAGATCGAGGATGAACTCGACTACCCCGGCCAGATCAAGGTCAACATGGTGCGCGAGACCCGCGCGGTCGATTACGCAAAATAAAACAAGCGCAGAAAGGGACGGACTTTGGTCCGTCCCTTTTGAGAATATCGGTTCATTCTATGGGATGGCGGCAAAACGTTTCCCCATCTGATGCAGGGTATCCCCCAACCAAACACCATGGCCGGCCCGCCGGCGGACAAGGAAAGGAGACAGGACGATTCATCATGCTTATCGGGCACAACATCACCATCCGGCCCTATCGGGGCCGCCGGCCCAGGATATCGGAAAAGGCACATATTTTTGAAAATGTCTCGATCTACGGCGATGTGACGATCTGCGAGGGCTGCGTTATCCTGCCGGGCTGTGTCATCCGCAGCGAATATTTTCCGATCGTGATCGGGAAGAACTGCATCCTGCAGGATATGGTTTGCCTGCACGACGACTGCGACGGCGGCGGCATCACCATCGGGGAGAACGTGGCCGTTGGCCATCGGGCCATTGTGCACGCCTGCACCATTCACGATAATACCCTGATCGGCATGGGCGCGGTGGTTCAGGATAAAGCGGTAATCGGCAAAAACTGCCTGATTGGCGCGGGAGCCGTTGTGCCGGAGGGGACGGCCATCCGCGACGGGATGGTTGCCCTCGGCGTGCCGGCGAAGGAAAAACGGGCGGTCACGGAAAAGGATATCTCCTATATCCGGATTACGATAGAGGAATACCACACCTTCGCACGCGAGTACCTTGAGGGCGGATACGAACCGATTCCCTGAGCGGGAAGTCAGAGGATATAAAAACGGAAACAGCGGTATTGGAAGCACTGTGCTCGAATGCCGCTGTTTTTTTATGATAATACGGGATGCAGCCGCGGACCGGATGCAGGCCTGCGGGTACAGGGGGAATCGAAATAACCTTGGAACGCTGTGTGGACAACATATATTTGGGGAATATGCTGAGAAAGCTTGATTTTGGTTCAATAAATTGGTATATTTAATACAATAAACACAGGACAATAAAGCATGGGGAGGATGCGTTATGGTATTGTCAAAAGGGAAAAAGATCATTCTGATTGTGCTTGCGGTTGTCATCGTACTTGTGGGCGGATATTTTGCCTATCGCTCCTACAGCGAAACGCAATATCGGATTGACCGGGCAATAAACAGCGTATTGGATGCGGACTCTGCCTTTTCCTTTGCCGACCCGTACGACGCGGAAACGGCTTCCGACTTCATCGAGGAATATTGGAACCCGGTGAAAGACAAATCAAGATTTCAGAAGGAACTGGTCAACCGGCTGGAGGAAGAAATTATCCAGGTATCGCTCCACAATTTAGAGGAGTCGAGAGCAGACAAGGAAGAGCCGCAGTATATCGAAAATCAATACGGCTCGCAGTCGGTGGGTGCCCATGATACGTTTGAACAGTTATCGGGCTTTTTGAAACAGGTCGGCTATCAGGACGATGCGCTCAGGGACAGCTTTTTCGGCTATTATCAGCGTCTGGCAGAAACCAAACGCACAGCAGCGCCGAAGCTGGCCGATCAGCCGGAAAGCGAGCAGGCGCTCAGCGTCGCAGAGGACCTGGCCAATGTGCGGGAACAGGTCGAAGCGTTCAACGAGGCCGCGGACGAATTTTATCAGATTGCGGCGGATGAAATTGTCACCGCAGAGGAAATCTCCGGGGATTACGATCAGGTGATCCAGCGCGCCTATGACGCCGGGGACGTGGAAATCTTTGTAGAGGCACTGTCCAATGCAACCGGTTCGCCGGCGCTGGAGTATCAGCCCTCCCTGCCCAGCGAACAGATCGCGGACTTCCTCATGGACGACAGCGGCGAGGTTTATACCTTGCGAAACGGCGTCGGCGGCTATTACGATACGAACAGAGACAGCGACAGCGGCAAGTCAATAACCTACTACGGCGATTTTGCCAGGAGGACCACGGTCAGCGGCGGCAACCGGTACGACACCAGCGGCTTGGCCGGCGTATGGGGCGCGCTGACCCCGGGACAGCGGGCGGAGATCCGCAGCGGGAACAGAACGCATACATACCATTACAGATACCTCCGTGGGGAAGATTATAAGGGTAATGTAGACCCCACGCTGGCCGAAGATGGTTATGGATATGTATATGTGGGCAATGATGGAACCGCGCTGTATTTCAGCAGCCGTTCCATCTCCTATGTGGGCAATGCCGACTTTGGCAATGCGGTCATCTACGGTGACTTTGCTGACATCTGTGCGGATATGGAGAGCAGCTATCGCTCCGGGCGTTCCGTCCCGGACTGGGCGTCGTCCGAGGCAAATTCAACTGCCGTCACGGATGAATAATATGCCCCCTGCAGCGGGAATTTCATGGGAGGCACGGACGGCAGCGCTGCACTGGTTTCCGGGTTCAGGGCCAAAGACGGCCAGGTTTACTGGCTCTCCTCCATAGCGATGGACCTGCGCTCGGACGGCGGCGTGGTGCACTCCTTTTTCGCATCGCCAAGCCCGGTCAAAAATATGGTTGCAACCGAAACGTATGATACGGATGTCATTGCGACCGCAACCTTTGCGGACGGGAATATCCATATCCTGATAAAAGAAGGGGACGCAACGATTTACGATGAGGTGTATACGAAAGGAGCCTGAAACATGCAGCTGATATTGATTATCGCAGCAGGTATCCTGCTGGCCTGCGTGCTGCTTCCCCTCCTCGGCCCCATCATCATGATTGCGCTTTGCATCGGCGTGGTTGTCCTGCTGGGATATGGGATTCTTTCCGCGATCGGCATCGGGGTGGCCGCGGTGGAAGTCTCGAAAGAGGCGGTTGAGAAAGCCAAAACAGCGAAAAAGCTGTCATTCCGGGAGACCGTAAAGGCGGCGCCCGCATTCCGGCAGGGCCTTGCGTCCATAGATGCGCTGCTTACGCTTCAAGGCCTCCGGCGCAGGCCGGTTGGCATCTGGTATGCCTATATTCTCAACGAGCGCTTCCGAAATTGCTATATGTCCGGCGCGTTCCGGGTGGAAGACGCGCTGAACCGCAAGCATTTGCAGCGGTATTTGCAGAAAGCTGTGGACAAGGGGAAAAATCCGGATACCAGGCCTCGTGCGGAGGCGCTGTGCCGGGAGATTCTCGCCTACCATGACAAATTGTGCGCACAGTATCAGAAAAAGGCGTAGCAGCCGGCAGCGAGGGGGTCTGCGCCATAGCGCGTATGAAACAGCATCTTGCGTCTTGCGCGCGGGTTGTGATACAAAAACGGAAGGGACGGACTGCGGTCCGTCCCTTTTCTCATCAATTAAACGCCTCGTCCTCCCGCGCGGCGAACATCCGCTGCACGCGGTCGCGCAGGACCGGATAACCCGCAAGCGCAGGGTCGTGCTGCAAAATTGCCTCCGCTTCCTCGCGGGCGTCCTGCATCAGCACAAGGTCGGCCGCAAGGTCCGCGACGTGCAGCGCGGGCAGGCCGTGCTGCCGCCGGCCGAAAAAGTCGCCCGGCCCGCGCTGGGCCAGGTCGGCGCGGGCGATTTCAAACCCGTCGCCGGTTTTGCACAGGATTTTCAGCCGCTCACGGGCGGCTTCGCCCTTGTCCGCGCCGAAAAAGATGCAGTAGGACTGCCGCGCGCCGCGCCCCACGCGCCCGCGCAGCTGGTGCAGCTGGGACAGGCCGAAGCGGTCCGCGTCCTCGACCACCATCAGGTTGGCGTTCGGCACGTCCACGCCGACCTCGATCACGGTCGTAGCGACCAGGATGTCATACTGCCGCGCGGCAAAGTCGTGCATGACCTGTTCCTTGTCCGCGTTTTTCATGCGCCCGTGCAGCACTGCGATGCGGCGGTGCGGCAATGCCGCCTGCAGGTCTTTCGCGTGCTGCTCCGCACTTTTGAGGGCGGTTTCGCCCTCCTCGACCAGCGGGCAGACCACGTAAACCTGCCCGCCCGCCGCAATCTGCTTGTCCATGAACGCGGTGATGCGTTTGCGCATGTTCTGCCCCACTGCATAGGTTTCAACCGGGCTGCGGCCGGGCGGGATTTCATCCAGCACGGATACATCCAGGTCGCCGTACAGAATGAGCGCGAGCGTGCGCGGGATGGGCGTGGCGGACATCACGAGCACATGCGGCGTCCCGCCCTTGGCGGACAGCGCGGCGCGCTGCGCCACGCCGAAGCGGTGCTGCTCGTCCGCGACGACCGCACCCAGCCGGTGGAAGGTCACGCTCTGCTGGATGAGCGCGTGCGTGCCGACCACGACCTGGGCCGCGCCGCTCTCGATCGCGGCGAGCGCCGCCCGCTTCTGCGCGGCGGACATCGAGCCGGTGAGCAGGGTGCACGATATGCCGAGCTTTTCCAGCAGGGGCGCGAGCGTCTCCGCGTGCTGGGCGGCTAAAATCTCGGTCGGCGCCATGAAGGCGGCCTGCCAGCCGTTCTGCGCGGCGAGCGCGCACAGCGCCGCCGCCACGACCGTCTTGCCCGAACCAACGTCGCCCTGCACCAGCCGGTTCATCGGCCGGCCGGAGGCACAGTCCGCCGCGATTTCCCCGATTGCGCGGCGCTGTGCGCCGGTCGGGGCAAAGGGGAGCGCCTCGAAGTACGCCTCCAGCCCGGTACGGGCGAATACAATGCCGTTTTCGCCTTTGCGGCGCTCCTTGAGCTGCTGCAGGCCGCAGCACAGCAGGAACAGCTCCTCGAACACCATGCGGCGGCGCGCCTGCCCGACCTCGTCCGCGGTCTGCGGCCGGTGGATGGCGGAAAGCGCATCCGCCGCATCCAGCAGGCGGTATTTGGCGCGCAGCACCTCGGGCAGGGGGTCGGGCCAGCCGCCCGGCACGGCGGCGAGCGCAGCCTCAGTCACGCGCTCCATGTCCCGCTGGGTCAGCCCGGCGGTCAGCGGATAGACCGGCACAATGCGCCCGGGATGGTCCGTGTCCGGCGCGACTTTTTCCGACTGCGGGGAGATGAGCGCGCGCCCGCGGCCCCAGCCCTGCACACGGCCGTAAAACACGTACTCCTGCCCGACGCGCAGCAGCGCGGCGGCGTAGGGGTTGTTGAAGTAGGTGACATTCAGCGAGCCGGATTCGTCAAAAATCGTGCACTTGACCAGCGTCAGTCCCTTGCGGATGCGGCTGACCTTGGGTTCGGTGCCCACGACGGCGCGGATGGCGTATTTGTCCTCCGCGTCGATGTCCGCGATGCGGATGATGCGGGTACGGTCCTCGTAGTCGCGCGGATAGGTCTCGAGCGCGTCGCGCAGGCTGTGGATATGCAGTTTTTCAAACAGCTTTGCCTTTTTCGGGCCGATGCCCTTGACAAACTGTATGCTGTCGTCGAGTGCCGGCATGGGATTCTCCTTCGCAGAAAACAGGGGGCGGCGACTCTGTGCGCCGCCCTGTGGCTTTAATATTCCCGGTAGACCGCTTTGACCACGCCGAGGATCTGGCAGCCTGTGCCGTCGATCGGCGGATAAGCCGGGTTTTCCGGCATGAGCCAGACGCCGTCCGCGGTGATGTTCAGCGTTTTGCAGGTCGCTTCGTCCTCCAGCAGGGCGATGACAATATCGCCGCCCCGCGCCTGCACATCCTGCCGGACGATGACAAGGTCGCCGTCCAGGATGCCCGCGCCGGTCATGGAGTCGCCGCGGATGCGCAGGGCGTAATACTCGCCGCCGCCCGCGGCAGGTTCGAACGGCACATAGCCCACATGCTCCTCGACCGCGAGGATGGGCATACCGGCGGTGACCCGTCCGAGGATGGGCACGCGCGGCACCATGGAAGGCCCGCTGGTGGGCGACAGCGCGCGCGATTTATGTTCAGTGGGCTCCAGATAGCCGGCTTCCTGCAGTTTTTTCAGGTGGGCGTGCACGGTCGAGGGGGAGCGCAGCCCCATCTCGGTGCAGATTTCGCGCACGGAGGGCGGATAGCCGTGCTCGAGGGAAAATTCGCTGATATAATCGAGAATCCGTTGCTGCTTGGCGGAAATCTTTTTCATAATCGGTGTGCTCCTTGCCTGTGCGGTTGAGAACATTCGTTCGTATTTTCTTTATTATACCCTGTTTTGGTGCAAAAGGCAAACATTTGTTTGTCAAATTCCGGCCGAATTTGCGCGCGGGGGCAAAGCGCGGCACGAGTCCGGAGAAATTCGGGCAGATCGCAAAAAAATCGGGGCTTTGCTTGTATTTGGCAGGGATTTGTTATATCATATAGGAAGGAAACGGTTAAAATACAGCAAAACGTCACAGGGAGGTTTTTCTATGACGATCAGGACCGATCTTGGATATATTGAGATCACCAACGAAGTGATGGCAGGCATCGCGGGTTACGCGGCGTCCTCCTGCTTCGGCGTTAAGGGCATGACCATCCGTTCGATGTCGGACGGGCTGGCGCACCTGCTCGGGCGCGAGAACCAGTCGCGCGGCGTGCGCGTGGCGGAAGCGCCGGACGGCGGCGTCAACATCGACCTGCACATTGCGGTCGAGCACGGCGTGAATATCGCGACCGTGTGCCGCTCGATCATCAGCGAGGTGCGCTATCATGTCGAGCGCCTGACCGGCGTGGACGTGAAGAACGTGGATGTGTATGTGGAGAGTATAAAGGCCGACTGAAAAATATTCGGTCAGAACATACGGTTCCGACCGAGTGTGCGTCCTGCCGGGCATACGCCCGGACAGGACACGGGCGGAAAAAGGTCCGCTTGGCGAAACTTTTTCCCGCACCTGTATAAAAACCGTGATACGTGCTCCCGGTTTTTATAAATCAAAATACCGCTTCGCGTTATCTTGATTTTGATGAAATGCGCGCAGATGGCGCGCAATATAGAGAAAGTTAGGGAGAATTGCAAATGGCAGATCAGAAAATAAATGGCGCGCTGTTCCGATCCATGGTGATGGAGGGCGCGCTCGCCATTGCCGAAAAAAAGGAACAGATTAACGAACTGAACGTGTTCCCGGTGCCGGACGGCGATACAGGCACCAATATGTCCATGACCATGGCCGCGGCCATGACCGAGCTGGAAAAGCTGGCGGAGCCGGCGCTGGCCAAGGCGGTGGATACGACCGCTGCGGCGCTGCTGCGCGGCGCGCGCGGCAACTCGGGCGTCATCCTGTCGCTGCTGTTCCGCGGCGTGGCGAAAAAGCTGCGTGAGGTGGAAGAGGCGGGCGGCCTGGAGCTGGCCCTGGCGCTGCGCGAGGGCGTGGAGACCGCGTACAAGGCGGTCATGAAGCCCGCCGAGGGCACGATCCTGACCGTGTCGCGCGTATCCGCGCAGCACGCGGTGGAGGCGTGCCAGGCGGAGCCGGAGCTGTCGGCCGGGCAGGTGCTCGAGGCGGTTCTGGCGCATGGACGCACCGCGCTCGAGGAAACCGTGCACCAGAACCCCGTGCTCGAAAAGGCGGGCGTGGTGGACGCGGGCGGCTTCGGCTACCTGACCATCCTGGAAGGCATGCTGGACGCGCTGAACGGTGTGCACCGGGAGCGTAAGGCGGCGGAACCGTCGGCAAAGCCGGCCGCGGATTTCGGCGCGATTGCAGACGAGGATATCACCTTCACCTATTGCACCGAGTTCATCGCCGCGCGCAAGGACAAGGCGCGCAATGTCGGCCGCCTGCGCGCGCTGCTGGGCGAGATCGGCGACTCGCTGGTCGTGGTCGAGGATGACGACATCGTCAAGGTGCATGTACACACGGACCAGCCGAACAAGGCGCTCGAAGAGGGGCTCAAGTTCGGCCCGCTCATTACGGTCAAGATCGAGAACATGCGCGAGCAGCACACCGCCAAGGTGATCGAGGGCACGGCGGACGCGCCCGCAGAGCGCGTGATCGTGCCGGCGGAGAAGAAGTTCGGCTTTGTGGCGGTCGCCGCGGGCGACGGCCTGAAAAACCTGTTCACCGACCTCGGCGTGGACGTGGTGGTGCAGGGCGGACAGACCATGAACCCCTCCACGGATGAGATTGTGCGCGCGGTGGATGCGGTGCCGGCGGAGACTGTGTTTGTCCTGCCGAACAACAAAAACATCATCATGGCGGCCGAGCAGGCGGTGCACCTGTCCGGGGAGAAAAAGATCGTGGTCGTGGCGACCAAAACCATCCCGCAGGGTATTTCGGCCATGCTGGCGGTTGACCCGGACAGCGAGGACGGCGACGCAATCGCACAGGCGATGCGCGATGCAGCGCACCATGTGCGCAGCGGCCAGGTGACCTATGCCGCGCGCGACAGTGAGTTCGACGGCAAAAAGATCAAAGAAGGCGAGTACCTTTCCCTGTTTGAGGGCAAGCTGTGCGCAAGCGGGCGCGAAAGCTCGGTGCTCAAAAAGCTGGTGCGCGAGATGGTGACCGACGAGAGCGCGTTCGCGACCGTGGTCTACGGCGAGGGCGTGACCGAAGAGCAGGCCGCCGAGGTCGAGGCGCTGCTGCACAGGGAAAACAAGGATATGGAGATTTCGGTCATCGACGGCGGGCAGCCGGTGTACTATTATATCCTTTCCGTGGAATAAAAAACGCCCGCCCGATGCCTTGACAGGCATGGAGCAGGCCGGTATAATACAGATAGAGGGGCACCGCTGCAAGCGGTTGGCCTTATGGGTTATTTGAATTAAAACAAGCTAACCGTCTGGCTGCAACCGGGCGGTTAGCGCGCTTTTATGGTGAAAATGGAAAGTAAAACAACAATCCATATCAGGATTTGAAAAATCCGACACCACAAAGGCGATCACCCCCTTTCAACAGGGGAGTGCCAACCGCGGATACAGCGGTACCCAAGTTAAGCATAACAAAATGCGCTATCTTTGTCAATTTTCGCCGCCCAATGGGGAGGCGTTCTTTTTGGAGTTGGAACCATGTCAGTATTCGATATTTTCAAAAAACTCGACGAGCAGAAGGCCGCGCAGGCGGCGCAGCCGGTCGAGTGGCTGGTCGTCGGGCTGGGAAACCCCGGAAGCAAGTATGATAACACCCGCCACAACGCGGGCTTCCGCGCGCTCGAGGGCTACTGCGCGCGCACCGGGCAGAAGATCGACCGGATGAAGTTCAAGGCGCTCGTAGGCGAGGGCATGCTGGGCGGCAGGCGCGTGCTGTTCCTCAAACCGCAGACCTTTATGAACCTGTCCGGCGAGGCGGTGCACGACGCGGCGGCGTTTTATAAAATCCCGCCCGAGCGGATCATCGTGCTGTCGGACGACATCTCGCTCGACGTGGGTACGCTGCGCGTGCGCGCCAAAGGCTCGGCGGGCGGACAGAACGGCCTGAAAAACATCATCTACCACCTCGGCAGTGAGGATTTCCCGCGCGTCAAGATCGGCATCGGCAAAAAACCGCACCCGGATTACGATCTTGCCGCATGGGTGCTGAGCAAGTTCACGGCGGACGAGCAGAAGGCGATTGACAAAGCGTGCGAGGACGCGGTCAGCGCCGCGGCCTGCATCATCGCGGAGGGCTGCCCTGCCGCCGCGCAGAAGTTCAACGGCAAACGCCTGTAATACGGAAAACGGCATCCTGTCCCGGAAGGGCAGGATGCCGTCTGGTTTTTCTGCGGTGCAGGGCAGGGGGAAGCGATCACACCTCTCCGCGCGCTTCGCGCGCGGCAAGGTCTTTCATGATCCGGTCGTATTTTTTGTCCAGCTGATACAGCGCCAGTACGATGATAATCACTGCCCAGATCACCAGCGGGCCGAATTTGTAGATATTTATAATCATCTGCAGCGCACTGTCCGGCTGTGTTGTGCCGCCGGTCGTTGTGCTGATGTAGCCGCCCAGTTCAAGCAGGCCGGTGATCGCCGCCGAGGTCAGGCCTGCGCCGATCTTGGAGCCGACCGAACCGCCTGCGAATACCATGCTTTCCTGACGGACATGGGTTTTCCACTGGCCGTATTCGACCGCGTCGCCCAGCATACCGAATACGACCGAATTGAACGGCGCCAGGCCGATCGCGCGCACCACACAGCTGAAAAACAGCCATTCCACGCTTTGCGGGTTGATGAAAAATGCCAGCTGGCCGGCAAAGGCGAGGCACGCGCCGGCGAGCGACATATTCCGCTTGCCGAACTTTTTGAGCAGCAGCGGGCTGCAGAAGGTGCCCGCGACGAGAACCAGCGTCTCTGCCAGATATAAGGTGGAGTACAGCCAGGTGCCGTCCAGAAAGATGTAGCGGCAATAGTAGGGCAGGATGGTGCCGGTGAAGGTGAAGAGCGAATTCTGCATCATCCACAGGATCAGGATCGCCCAGAAATAGCGGTTGGCGGCCAGCGCCTTGAGCGATTTGCCGAGCGGGATTTTATCCTGCTGTTTGACCGCCTCGATCTGTACGGTTTCCTTGCAGAAGGCAAAATTGATGACCAGCAGGACGACCGCCAGCACCGCCCAGATCGTCATGGTCTTGACCCACGCCATCTGGTTGTCGCCGAACGCCTGGATCAGCGGCAGCGATGCGGTCACCGCCAGAATGCGGCCGAACGGGGACAGGCCCATGCGCACGATGCTCAGATAAGTGCGCTCTTTGGAGTCGCGGGTCATCATGGCGGACAGCGAGCCGTACGGCAGGTTGATCGCGGTATAGCACACCGTGGTACAGAAGTTGTATGTGACGAACAGGTAGAGGAACTGCAGGGTTTCGGTGGTCTGCGGGACGGTGAACAGCAGCACTGCGCTGAGCGCAAACGGCACGCTCATCCACAGCAGCCACGGGCGGGACTTGCCCCATTTGGAGTGGGTTTTCTCCACGATCACGCCCATAACCATATCGGACACGCCGTCAAAGATGCGGGACAGCAGCATGACCAGGCCGACGGTAGCCGCCGGGATGCCGACGTAGTCGGTGTAGAACAGGGTCAGGATGGTGCTGAGCATACCGAAAACCAGGTTGCAGGCGGTATCGCCGCAGCCATAGGCAAAGCGGACGCCCCAGCCAAGCGTTTTCCCTTCGGTTTTCCCCTCGTTGGACAGGGTGGTTGTCTGTTTCATGTTTTTCCCCTTCCGTTTTCATTTTGCGGCTGTAAAACAGCACCGCATCACGCAGCCCTGCGGCGGCACAGCCATTGGCCGGGATACGATGCGGTGCTGTTTACCGGGCGTCGCCCGGCTTGCTTACTGGCTGATGGTCTGGCGCAGCGCGTCGATCGAGGTATGTACGCCCGCATCCACGCTCATGGTCAGGTCTTCCATCTCGAGCGACACGTCGCCGTCGTAGCCCATCATATGGACGACCGAGAAGAACTCCTTCCACCACTGCAAATCCTTGCCGCAGCCAACCGCGACGTAGTTCCACACGCGGTCGGCGGAGTCGGTCACCGGGCGCGGCTCGAGGAGGCCGTCCACGTCCGCGAGGCCGCGCTCGATGCGTGCGTCCTTGCCGTGCACGTGGAAGATACAGCCCTTCAGCGCACGCGCGGCGGCGATCGGGTCAGCGCCCAGCACCATCATGTGCGAGGGGTCAAGGTTGATGCCGAGCATCGGGTCGGTCGCTTCGCGCAGCTTGAGCAGGGTCGAAGCCGACCATACCATCGTGCCCGGGAATTCCTCGATCGCGATGTGCTCAATGCCGCACTTCTTGCAGTGCGCAATGAATTCGTTCCAGAAGGCAATGGTTACCTTCCACTGGTACTCGTAAGCGGGTGCCATGAAGTCCGGCCAGGAAACGGTCGAGGTGATCCAGTTCGGGGTGGTGTCGGTCTCATTTCCCGCAGGCAGGCCCGCCATGGCGACGATCTTCTTTACGCCCAGCAGGCCGGCGAGCGTCGCGCAGTCGTACATGCTCTTCTTATATGCCTCGCCGGTTTCGCTCGGCCAGAGCGGGTTGCACGAGGTGTTGAGCGCGGAAATGCGCATGCCGCGCTTATCCAGTTCGTCCATGAACGCACGGCGTTTCCCTTCATCGGCGAGCAGTTCGGCCGTGTTGCAGTGCTTGCGCGCACCCCAGCCGCCCGCGGTCATCTCGACCGCGTCGATGCCGAGGCTTTTCACTTTATCCAGCATGTCCGTGTAGGACAGGCCGGCAAATACGTCCGTGCAGATTGCCAGTTTCATTTATCGTTACCTCCGATCAAATGGTACAGGGATGCCCCGTCCGCCGTCTCCGCGACGGACAGGGCATGGGAAAAGAAATGGGAGAGGGAAATGGCTTATTTGAAATCGACCCATACGCCGCCCTTATCCGCGGATTCGACGCACTTTGTCACCCAGCGGATGCCGTCGATGCCGTGTTCCAGGTCGGGGTATACCAGATTGTTCAGGGTCTCGTCATCGCCGCGGTTTTTCGCGTCCATCGCGATGGCGAAACGGGTATAGAGGTTGCTCCAGGAGTCGATGAGGCCGGTGTAGTGCAGCGCGCCCAGGCGTTCGTACTCAAGGGCTTCGGGGGCAAGGTAATCCATCGCGCGGACCAGGATCTGCTCCGGCTTGCCCTGCACCTGATATTTGAGTTCGTCCGGATGCATATCGTTCCATTCGAGCGAAGCCTTGGTGCCGACGATGCGGATATGCTGGCTGGACATGTCGCCCGCGTTGACCGCAGACGCCCACATGCGGCCCACCGCGCCGTTTTCATAGCGCATCAGGACATAGGCGTTGTCCTCCAGCGGCGCGCGGGACTTGATGAAGCTCTGGCGGTCGCACAGCAGCTGCTTGAGCTTGAGCTGCGGGCAGACCAGTTCGGACATGTAGAAGGTGTGGGTGGACAGGTCGCCCAGCACGAAGGACGGGCCGGACTTTGCCGGGTCAACGCGCCACTTCTGGCCCTCGGCCTGCTTGTCGCCGGTCGGGTCGCAGGCAAAACCGTGCGCGTAGCGCAGGTCAACCATGGTGACCTCGCCGATGTCGCCGTTTGCGATCATGCTGCGCATCTGGCTGAGCAGGTCGAAGCCGGAGAAGCCGTAGGTCACGCAGACGATCTTGCCCATCTTCTCGGCGAGCGCCTTGATCTCCTCGCCTTCCTCGACCTTGAAAAACAGCGGCTTTTCGCAGATGACGTGCAGGCCGGCTTCGAGCGTCGCCTTGCAGACCTCAAAGTGCTGGAAGTTCGGGGTGGCGATGTCAACCGCTTCGATGCCGTCCTCGCGCTTTGCCTCCTCTGCGAACATGGTCTTGTAATCCGGGTACAGGCGATCCTCGTCCATGTTGAGGTTCCTGCCGAAGTCCACACAGCGGGCAAAGTCCAGATCGAATGCTGCCGCCTTGAGCACAAAGGAGTTGTTGTCGCGCATCGCGCCCAGACGGTGCTTGTAGCCGACGCCGCTCGTGCGGCCGCCGCCGACGATGCCCCAGCGGAACGGTCTGTCAATTTTCTTTTCGCCGATAAACATAATATTTCGCCCTTTCTTATGATGAGAATGATGGATTCGCAATACAATTTTGTTTTCTGATACTGTTTTCTTTGCGCGCACAAAGAATAGCTGCGGAATTGCACATAAATGTTTTGAAATTTTGTTTATTGCGTGCATTCCTTATTTGTTGTGCATAGTATAGAATACTTCTGTAAGGTTTTCAATGGGGCATCCGGCCATAAAATTCATTGATTCTGCTTTTACAGAAAGCGGAAATCCGGAAATCATCCGATACTGCTTTGCGGTTCATCAATCCTGCTGTAAGGGGAGAAATGGTATGAAAAGTGTAGACCCCGGTATTCTGGATCAGTCGGTCTGTTTTTCGTTTACGCCGCCCGACGTCGCCAGGGAGCTGCTGTTTTATCCAACCTGGTGCGGGCACTATTTCTGCACGGAAAACTATTTTATGAAGCGGGACAGCTATCCGCCGCTGCTTGTGGCGTTCATCCGCAAGGGCATATTCCACGTGCAGTACCGCGGCGAGAGCCGCCGCGCGGAGGAAGGCGACGTGCTGCTGCTCGACTGTATGGAGCCGCATTATTACCGCGCGGAAAACGGGCTGGAATTTGTCTATATGCACTTCGACGGCTCGAATGCGCATGACATCTGCCGGCATATCATGGAAACGCACGGCTGGCTGATCCGGCGGGATAACAACACGCTGGTCGGCAACCTGCTGTATCACACCGTGCGCTTCCATGCGGAGGGCGGCGTGGAGACCAGCATGCAGAGCTCGGCGCGCATCTACCGCCTGTTTGAACTGCTGCTGGCGCCAAGTTCGGAGGAAGCCGCCGGGGAAACCCCGGTGGAGCAGGCGATCCAGTACATCCGCGCGCACATCGGCGAGACGATCACGCTCGAGGAGCTGGCCTCCTCGGTCTGCCTGAGCGTTTCCTACTTCGCGCATCTGTTCAAAAAGCGGACCGGCTTTGCCCCGGTCGAGTACATCATCAATTCCCGCATCGAGCGCGCCAAGGTGCTGCTGGTGCGCACGAACCAATCCATATCGGAAATCGCGGAAGAGGTGGGCTATGCCTCCAGCGGCAGCCTGATTAACCTGTTTACCCGGCGCGTCGGCGTTTCGCCGCGGCGGTACCGCATGATGCACCAGAGCCCGCCCGATCTTGCCGCCGCGGTCAGGGCGGACGGCGGTATCCTGCCGTAAAACGCCCCGGCCGCGCATGAAAAAAGGTCCTGCCGGAAACAGAAACCTGTTTCCGGCAGGACCTCAGCCTATCCGGTTTGTTATGCAATTACAGGGCCATCACCTGGTCGCGCGCCGGGCCGACGCCCAGCATGGTGATCGGGCAGCCGATGATGCGCTCGAGCTCGCGGATGTAGTTCTGTACGGTCTGCGGCAGTTCGTCGAACGAACGGCAGCCCGTGATGTCCTCGTCAAAGCCGTCGAATTCCTCGTAGACCGGTTCGCAACCGACCAGGTCCATGAAGTTCGCCGGGAATTCGGTGACGGTCTCGCCGTTTTTCAGCTTGTAAGCCACGCAGACCTTGAGCCTCGGCAGGCCGCGCAGCGGGTCGATCTTGTTGATGACCGCCTCGGTCAGGCCGTTGACGCGCACCGCGTAGCGTGCGATGACCGCATCGAACCAGCCCGTGCGGCGCGGACGGCCGGTAACCGTGCCGAACTCGCCGCCAGCGTTGCGGATGTAGTCGCCGGTCTCGTCGAACAGCTCGGTCGGGAACGGGCCTTCGCCTACGCGGGTGGTGTAGGATTTGAAGATGCCCATGATCTCGGTGATTGCGGTCGGGCCGACGCCCGAGCCGATGCAGCAGCCGCCCGCCACCGGGTGGGACGAGGTGACGAACGGATAGGTGCCCATGTCGAGGTCAAGCAGCGTGCCCTGCGCGCCCTCAAACAGCACTTCCTTGCCCGCCTTGACCGCTTCGTATGTCATAATCGTGGTGTCGCACACAAGCGGGCGCAGGCGGTCAGCATAGGTGCGGTACTCTGCGATGACCGCGTCCGCGTCGATCGGTTCGCCGCCGTAAACGCCGGCAATCACGCGGTTCTTGCGCGCGCAGGTCTCGCGGATGACGGTTTCAAAGCGCTCGGCGTCCACAAAGTCGTGCATACGGATGCCGCTGCGCTCGGATTTATCCATGTAAGTCGGGCCGATGCCCTTTTTGGTCGTGCCGATCGCGGTGCCGTCCTTGGCCTTTTCCGCCTCGCTCAGCGCGTCCAGTTCGAGATGCCAGGGCAGGATGCAGTGGCAGCGCGCGTCGATGAACAGCTTGTCCGTCGAAACGCCCTTTTCGTGCAGGCCGTCGATCTCGCCCAGCACAGCCTTGGGGTTGACGACCACACCCGGCCCGATGATGTTGACGCAGTCCGGGTACAGGATGCCGGACGGGATGAGCTGCAGCTTGTACTTCGTGCCGTCTACTACAACGGTATGGCCGGCGTTGTTGCCGCCCTGGCTGCGCACGACCACATCCGCCTTGCCTGCGAAAATATCAATGAACTTGCCTTTGCCCTCGTCGCCCCATTGCGCGCCGAGAATTACCTTACCTGGCATAGGTTTTCCTTCCTTTCTTTTGTCGGACGTGCGTTTATCACGTCATACGGATAAAGTATACCATAGCGCGGCGGGTATTTCAATCCTGTATTTGCGGGTTTTGTCTTGTAAAAGGCTGCCCACCGTTGTAAAATAATTGCGTACTGGAAGTAATGGAACGGATAAGGAGTCAAATTTCATGCATTATCTGGACAATGCGGCGACGGCGCGCGTCCTGCCCGAGGCGGCCGAGGCCGCTGTGCACGCCATGTGCGAGGGGTTCGGCAACCCGTCGAGCCTGCATAAAATGGGCATCGAGGCGTCGCACCTTTTGGAGGACAGCCGCAAAACGGTTGCGTCGGCGCTCGGCTGCCTGCCGGAGGAGACGTATTTCACCTCCTGCGGCACGGAGAGCACCAACATCAGCCTGCGCGGCGCAGCGCACTTAAACCGTCACAAAAAAGGCCGCATCATCACCACCGAGATCGAGCACGCGGCGACCCTCAACACCTGCAAGCAGCTGGCTGCCGAGGGGTTTGACGTGGTGTTCCTCGCGCCGGACGGGACCGGCCATATCACGCCCGCGGCGCTCGAAAAAGCGCTGACCGAGGACACCATCCTGCTGTCCTGCCAGCTGGTCAACAACGAGATCGGCACGGCGCAGCCGGTGGCCGAGCTGGGGGCGCGGCTCCGCGCAAAAGCGCCGGGCGCGCTGTTCCACATCGACGCGGTGCAGGGGCTGTGCCGCGTCGCGCTGACACCGAAAAAGTGGAACTGCGACCTGATGAGCGTGTCCGGGCATAAAATCGGCGCGCCCAAGGGCATCGGCGCGCTGTATGTCAGAAAGGGCCTGCGCCTGCCGCCCCTGATGTCCGGCGGCGGGCAGGAGAAGGGCCTGCGGCCGGGCACCGAGCCGCTGCCGAATATTGCGGCGTTTGCCAAGGCGTGCGAAATCCGCATGGCGCATTTTGACGAGGACTACGCGCACGTAGCGGAACTGGCGGCCTATCTCAAAGAGCAGGCCGCGGCAAACCTGCCGGACATTGCGTTCAACGGCGAGGGCGACGTGCCGCACGTGGTCAACCTGTCCCTTCCCGGCTGCAAGAGCGAGGTTATGCTGCGCGTGCTCGAGGGCGACGAGGTGTATGTGTCGAGCGGGTCGGCGTGTTCCAAGGGCAAGCAGAGCGGGGTGCTCCGCGCGCTCGGCCTGCCCAAAGCGCGCACGGACAGCGCCATCCGCGTGTCGTTTGCGCCGTTCAATACGAAAGAAGATGTGGACGCGTTCATCGCCGCGGCGCGCAAGGGCATGAAGATGCTGCGGCGGTAATGCGTCTGCACGTCGCGCGCCATCTGCCTGATAAGGCAAACAGGTGTACCTGCACTTCACGGACTGGAATGCGGCCTGCGCGGCCGCACTGCGGGCAAAAGGTTCCTCTTCTTGCTAATCAACCCCATTCCCTTCAGGACGCGCTCCGCGCGTAAAGGGAAGTGACGCTTTCCGGCTGCCACCCCAGAAGGGGCGCGGCTATCGCTCGGTTGGAGCGTCGCCGCCAGCGGCGCTTCCCACAAAAACAAACAACACCACGCAGGCGCCCGCCGCCTGCCAAAATAAAGGAGACGTTATGAAAGAAGTATTACTGCTCAAATGCGGTGAGATCGTGCTCAAGGGCCTCAACCGCAAGACCTTTGAGGACCGGCTGCTCAAAAACCTGTCCCGCCGGATGAAGCACGTCGCGGACTGCGAGATTTCCATGCGCCAGTCGGTCGTGTACGTTGAGGTTCCCGAGGATGCGGACGCCGACGCGGTCATGGACTGCGCGCGGCACGTGTTCGGCTTTGCGACCATCTCGCGCGCGGCGGTCTGCCCGGAAAAGACGCTCGAAAGCGTGATCGCGACCGCGCAGTCCTACCTTGCGCCGCGCTTTGCGCAGGCCAGGACCTTCAAGGTTGAGACCAAGCGCGGGGACAAGAAGTTCCCCATGACCTCGACCGAGATCAGCCAGCACGTCGGCGGCGAACTGGCCGACCTGTTCCCGTCTGTCCGTCCGGATATGCACCATCCCGACCTGACTGTGCACGTCGAGATGCGCGAAAAATACGCCTTCGTGCACGCCGGCCCCGAACCGGGCGCGGGCGGCATGCCGATCGGCTCGAACGGGCGCGCGGCGCTGCTGCTTTCGGGCGGCATTGACAGCCCGGTTGCGGGCTGGATGATGGCCAAGCGCGGCCTGGAGCTGGTGGGCATCCACTTCTTCAGCTACCCTTACACCTCGGAGCGCGCCAAGGAAAAGGTGCTCGAGCTGGGGCGCAAGCTGACCGTGTGGTGCGGCCGCATGAGCGTCATGGTCGTGCCGTTCACCAAAATCCAGGAAGAAATCCGCGCGAACTGCCACGAGGAACTGTTTACGCTCATCATGCGGCGGTTTATGATGCGCATTGCGGAAAAGGTCGCAGTGCAGTACGGTTGCGGCGCGCTCATCACGGGCGAGTCGCTCGGCCAGGTGGCCAGCCAGACCATGCCCGCCATGGCGGTAACCGGCGCGGTGTGCGAACTGCCCGTGTTCCGCCCGTGCATCGGCATGGACAAGCAGGACATAGTTGACATAGCGTTCAAAATTGGCACCTACGAAACCTCGATTGAACCTTACGAGGACTGCTGCACGGTCTTCACGCCGCGTCACCCGCAAACAAAACCGACGCTCGCGGAAGTGCTTGAAGAGGAGAAAAAACTCGATATCGAAAAGTTGCTTTCCGAAGTCACCTATGACAGAACGGAGTTCGTTTACTGATGGAAAACATACCGAGCCTTTCGGAATGTTTTGAAGTTCTGAAAGAGAAAAAACTGCATATCACGTTTGCGGAATCCTGCACGGGCGGACTTTGCGCGAAAGCGTTGACCGACCTTGCCGGAGCGTCCGAAGTGATTGAAGCGTCCGTGGTGTCATACTCAAACAGAATCAAGATCGAGAAACTCGGCGTAAAAGCGGAAACGATAGAAAAACATACGGAAGTCAGCGCGGAATGTGCGCTTGAAATGGCGCGCGGTGCAAAAAAGTTTGCGGCGTCGGAAGTCGGAGCGGCATTGACGGGATATGCGGGACCGAGCGGAAAAGACGTCGGACTTGTTTTTGTCGCCGTCAGTTCCCCGTTCGGCGAAAAAGTCGAAGAATTGCGGCTGCACGGGTCGAGGGAAGAAATAAGGCTTGCGGCGGCGA
>USSI01000009.1 GCA_900557315.1 uncultured Butyricicoccus sp.
GCGGCGAGCGTATTTGCGATGGAGGTCATCAGCGTGGGCGTGATGTATTACGCGGCGCTGTTCCCCTGCGTGCTGGCGTCTGTGATTGCACATCAGCTGGCGCTCCGGCTGGGCGGGGAGTCAACGGCATTCACGATCACCGGCATCCCGGAAACCATGGACGCGCTGCTGCTCGCAAAGCTTGTGCTGTTCGGTGTGGTGTGCGCGGTGCTGAGCGCGGTGGTGTGTATCGTGTTCCATCGCATCGGGCATCTGTTCAAGCATTACATACCGAACCAGTATGCCTGCATGGCCGCGGGCGGCGTGGCGGTTGTGATCGTTTCTCTGCTGCTCGGCACGCGCGACTACAACGGCGCGGGCATGGCGGTGATCGAGCGTGCGGTCGCGGGCGAGGCGGCATACGCTGCGTTCTTCATCAAGCTGGTGTTGACTGCGATTACGATCGGCGTGGGCTACAAGGGCGGCGAGATCGTGCCCGTGCTGTTTATCGGCGCGACGTTCGGCGCGGCCTACGGCGGCTTTTTCGGCCTTGCACCCTCGTTTGCGGCCGGGCTGGGGATGACCGCGGTGTTCTGCGGCGTAACCAACTCGCCGCTGACCTCGGTTTTGCTTGCCTATGAGCTGTTCGGCGGGCAGAGCCTTGCGCTGTTCGCGCTCACGATTGCGGTCGCTTATATGCTCAGCGGGTACTATGGGCTGTACAGCGAGCAGAAAATCCTGTATTCCAAGATGCGGCCGCAGTTTATCGACCGGAAGACCAAATAACACAAGCATAATGCAGCACAGGCATTTGAGCTTTTTTCCCGGAAAGGACGACTTATCATGCACGAATTCAAAGGCGCAATTTTTGATATGGACGGCACGCTGCTTGACTCCATGCCGGTGTGGAAGCGGCTGACGCAGGGCTATCTTGCCCAGTTTGGCCTGCACATCACCGATCAGGATTACGCGGCGACCGAAGGGTTTTCCCAGCCGCAGGTGGCACAGTATTTTGCCGACCGGTATCCCAACCTGCCGGTAGATGCGCAGGGGATCATGGATGGCATGGACGAGCTGATTACCGCGCGGTATGAAGCTATCGCAAAGCCGAAAGACGGCGTGCTGGAGTTCCTTGAGGGGCTGCGCCGCCGCGGGATTAAGATGGCAATCGCAACGCTGACTGCCCGCCGCCATGCAGAAAAGGCGCTGCGCGACCGCGGCATGCTGGACTATTTCGAGTTTATGCTGACCATTGAGGACATCGGCGTGTCCAAGCGGGAGCCGGATATCTATCTGCAGTCCGCTGCGCGCATGGGGCTGATGCCCGATGCGTGCATCGTGTTCGAGGACGCCCCGTATGCCTGCACAACGGCCAAACGCGCGGGCTTCCGCGTGTGCGGCATGGTCGAACCGGCCTACGCTGCGGGGGAAGAGGAACTGCGCGCGGCAAGCGATTTCGTAATTGAGCACTCTTTTGACGAATTAAGGGGGAAAATATAAGAAAAGGGTTGCAATGAGGCGGCTAATAGCGTAAACTATAATAGTAAAATAATATGAAGCTGCACTGGACAAGTTCCAGTGCGGCTTACTTATCTAAGGGGGAAGGAAATTGGAACAGAACAAAATGGGTACTGCGCGCATGGGCCCGCTGATTTTTTCCATGGCGCTGCCCGCTATGGTGTCCATGATTATCAATGCGTTATACAACATTGTGGACAGCATTTTCGTGGCGCAGTATTCGCAGAGTGCGCTGGCGGCGGTCTCGCTGGTGTTCCCGCTGCAGACGCTGGTCGTTGCGATCGGCGTAGGCACGGGCGTTGGTGTCAACTCGCTGATCGCGCGGCGCCTCGGTGAAAAGCGCCAGCTGCACGCGAACTCCGCAGCGGAACACGGCATTGCGCTCGCACTGATCGGCGGTATCGTGTTCCTGGTATTGGGGTTCGGCCTGTCGGGCGTGTTTGTCAATGCCTTCGGCGCGGCCGAGGATGTTTCCGTACAGGCGGTGCAGTATTCACACATCGCGGTTGGCCTGAGTATTTTCGTCATGATTTCGATGATGTGCGAAAAGGTGCAGCAGTCTACAGGCAATATGATAATTCCGATGATGCAGGGCTTGACCGGCGCGATCATCAATATTATCCTTGACCCGCTGATGATTTTCGGCATCGGCCCGTTTCCGGAGATGGGTGTCGTGGGCGCAGCGCTGGCGACCGTTATCGGCCAGATTTTCGGCATGCTGATCGGCCTGTGGGGCGTATTCAAGCATCAGAAGGTGCTGAAGCTCAATATGCGCAGCTTCAAATGGCGTTTGCAGACGGTCAAGGATATCTACCGTGTCGGCCTGCCCGGCATTGTCATGCAGAGCATTGCATCGGTCATGACGGCTGGCCTGAACGGTATTTTGATTGGCTTTTCGCAGACTGCGGTTAACGTACTGGCGGTTTATTTCAAACTGCAGACCTTCGTATTCATGCCGGTATTCGGCCTGAACCAGGGCGCGCTGCCGGTGATGGGATATAACTATGGTGCGCGCAACAAGCATCGCCTGTTCGGTGCGTACCGCATTGCACTGGTAACTGCGGTCATCATTATGCTGATTGGCTTTGTGCTGTTCCAGCTGATACCGGAACCCATGCTGATGATGTTTGTTGACCGGACAGATGCAGCGGCTACGCAGGAGATGCTGGAAACCGGTGTGCCTGCGCTTAAGACCATCAGCCTGTCGTTTGTCGGTGCAGCGTTCGGCATTATCAACTCGACCCTGTTCCAGGCAACTGCGCGCGGCATGAACAGCCTGATCGTGTCGGTCTGCCGGCAGATGGTCATTATCCTGCCTGCGGCCTGGCTCCTTGGCAAATGGTTCGGCCTCGGTGCAATCTGGTATTCGTTCCCGATTGCGGAAGTTGCGTCCTTCCTGATTTCTTTCCTGCTGTTGTGGCGTGAATACAAGACGGAATTGCAGTATCTGGATGCCGGGCAGGAGGGGAAAGCATGAAACGCATTGCAAGCTTTGAGGTGAACCACGACAAGCTGAAACCCGGCATGTACACCTCGCGCATCGACGGGGATATTACTACTTATGACATCCGTATGGTATATCCCAATGCAGGAACGTATATTGAGCCGGCGGCTGGGCATACGTTTGAGCACCTGTTTGCAACCTATGCGCGCAATTCGCGGTTTGCCGGACAGATCATATACTGCGGCCCGATGGGCTGCCAAACCGGGTTTTACTTCCTTGTGCGCGATATGAAGCCTGTGGATGCGATTGCGCTTGTGCAGGAGACGATGGCGTTCATCGCCGCATATGAAGGTGAAATCCCGGGTGCAAGCCGGATCGAGTGCGGCAATTACAAGCTGCATGATCTGGCTGGTGCAAAGCGGCTTGCAGCTTCCATGATCCCGGTGCTTGCGGGCTGGACTGAGCAGCAGCTGGCATATGAATGAGAAATGACAGAATTCGCAGGGGAGGCACTGTTTGACATCCGGACAGGCGCCTCTGCGCAGCGGATAACAAAAACGGCATTCAACAGAGGGGAAACTCTGCTGAATGCCGTTTTTTTGCGTTTTGAAAAACTGTCTGCGCAAATCGGGAGAACCTCTTTTGCGCAGGGACAGCGCTGGAATCCATACAGCCCTGGATGCGGAAGCACGAACTATTCTTCTCCTAAAACGTGCGAAAAGCCATGCCACAGCTTTTCCATGATGCTTACCAACGCGTTTTGCTCCTCTTCGGAAAGCTCGGCAAAGGCGGCAAGCTCCACCTGGCGCATGGTGCGTCCAACATGGCGGCCAATCGCACGGCCTTCATCGGTCAGCGTCACAATGCGTTTGCGCCGGTCATCCTCAGGGATACTGCGGGTGACCAGCCCTTTTTTCTCCAGGTTGTCCACTGCGCTTGTAACGGTCTGGTTAGAAAGGTGCAGTTCCTTGCTCAGCTCGTTTTGCGGCATCGGCGTACGGTGGCGATAGAGCAATGAAAGGATATTCATAACGTTATAAGTTACGTCGCAGTCAGCCGCAATCTTCTCATAAGCGGCATCTATGCCCCACCAGCTTTTATAATACCGGTCAAAAAAGTCGTTGCCCCAGCGTTCCATTGACTCCTTCCTCCTCTTGATTATTTTTTATTTCATAACATTATATTACTGAAAGGGTGCAAATGTCAATAGAATAGTTGTATTACGAAACAATATGAAATGTTTGACGGCTGATGATGCGTGGACGGGAAAAAGTCCGGGGAAAAAGCGTGCATCCCGCGTGCATTGATGTCCCGGAATCAGAGGGGAGAAGGGGGAGAGGGTCCGACACGTGAACTGCACAAATTTGGAGGGGCATTCTTGTTGAAACATACAAAATGCATAAAAGCACTTGAAAATGCTTGACTTTTTTCTGATAAGATATATAATAAAGTCATCCGATTCCGGAACAACAAATTTCGGAATAACAACATTCGGATAAACCGATTCGGGAAAATCAGAATTTTTAAGAAAGGAAGCGTTGTTATGGATTTTACGCTGAGCAAAGAGCATCGTGCACTGCAGGAGAAGGCAAGAGAGTTTACTGAGCAGGTACTGTTCCCGTACGAAATGGAAGTTGAGGAGAACAACGGTCTGTCTCCCGAAAGCCACAAGTACATCAACGGCCAGGTAATGGAGTGGGGCTTCAATGCGACCAACCATTCCAAGGAGCATGGCGGCACGGGCTACACCCTGTTTGAGCAGGCGCTGATCAGCGAGCAGCTCGGTATGTCCACCGGCGCTATTTGGGACGCGGTTCCGCAGCCGTCCTTCCCGATGAAGTTCGGTACCAAGGAGCAGATCGAAGAGTATCTGATCCCGACCTGCCAGTGCAAGCGCCGCGATGCTTATGCAATCACCGAGGCAGACGCTGGTTCCGACCCGACCATGTGCCAGACCACTGCTGTTAAGTGCGACGGCGGCTACAAGATCAACGGCGAGAAGTGGTACGTAACCGTTGGTAACATTGCTGACTACCTGCTGGTTCACACCCACATCGACGGCGACCCGAACAAGGCAACCGTATTCTTCGTAGAGAAGGACACCCCGGGCGTAAGCGTTAAGCGTACTCCTGAGTTCACCCACCACTTTGCGTTCAAGCATCCGGAATTCCTGTTCGAGGATGTAGTTGTTGACGAGTCCGCTATCCTGAAGGGCATCGGCGAAGGCTTCAACATGACCAAGGACTGGTTCGTAGAAGCTCGTCTGGGTATTGCTGCTCGCTGCGTAGGCGGCGCTGAGCGTGTTCTGAAGGAAGCTAACGACTGGGCTGCTACCCGTGTACAGGGCGACCGCGTCATCCGTGAGTATCAGGTTATCGAGCACATGCTGGTTGACATGACCATGGATATCATGGCTGCCAAGAGCCTGCTCTACCGCGTATGCTGGGAGATCTCCGGCGATATGGATCGCAAGCTGAAGCATGCTCGTGCATCCGCTATCAAGCTCTGGTGCTCCGAGATGGTAAACCGTGTAACCGACAAGGGCGTTCAGATTCTGGGCGGCCGTGGCTACATGCGCGAGAACGCTATCGAGCGTCTGTGGCGTGACCAGCGCGTTGACCGTATCTGGGAAGGCACTTCCGAGATCCAGCGCAACGTTATCGGCGGCCAGATCAAGAAGCGCGGCATCGAGCTCTACACTGGCTGGGCTTACGAGGAGTAATAAATTCCGTGAGGCTTGCTTCTCACAGTAATAGGAGGTTACTATGTTCCCATTAGAAGGAATAAAAGTTCTTGACTTGATGACACTTTCCGGTTACTGCGGGATGGAACTGGCTGATTACGGAGCGGAAGTAATTAAGGTGGAGGCCCCCGGTGCGGGGGATCCCCTGCGGACACTGGCGCCATTAAAAAATGGCGCCAGTGCTCATCATGCCTTCCGCGACCGTGGCAAGAAGAGCATTACGCTCAATTTGCAGCATCCTGAAGGGAAAGAAATTTTCAAAAAGCTGGTGGCAGATGCTGACGTTGTTTTGGAAAATTTCGTGCCCGGCACGATGGAAGCGCTCGGCCTGGGATATGATGAACTGTCAGCAATAAAGCCTTCTCTGGTGTACGGACGTATTTCTGCATACGGCTCGACCGGGGAAGCGGCTGATACGCCCCAGTTGGATCTGATCGCGCAGGCAAAAAGCGCTGTGATGCATTTTACCGGTTTCCCGGAAAACCCGCCCACCCGGATCGGCTTTGCTATGGCAGAACGCTATGCAGCCAGCTTCCTTTCTTCTGCTGTCTGCCTGGCGGTTTATCATGCCCGCAAGACCGGTGAAGGCCAGATGGTAGAGACAACGCTGTGCGGCTCGGCCATCGCCATCTCGGAAGATAAGGTAATTACCTATGGCGCAGAGCATGAGGACCCGATGCGCACCGGTAACGCCCACCCGCTGATTAACCCGTACGACATCCTGAAATGTAAGGATGGGTATGTGGCAATGGGCATTTCGTCCGATGCACAGTGGGAAAAGTTCTGTAAAGCATTCAACTGTCCGGAAGAGTGGACAACGGATGAAAAATATTGCTCCAACCTGGTTCGAGGTTATCATTATTTTGGCGACCTGCGCGTAAAGCTGGAGGATCTGTTCTCTAATTACAGCATGCAGGAAATTGCCGATATCTGCGATCAAGCTCTTATCCCGGGCACGATGTGCAGCACAACCAAGGAAGCGCTGCAGCAGCCGCAGCTGCGTGTAAGAAATATGATCGTTTCTGTGAAGGACACCGACCTGGGTGAACTGGAAATGCCGGGCAAGCCGGTCAAGTTCTGCGGGGAGGAAGAGGAGCCCCTGTGTTCGGCTCCGGAAGTCGGCGAACAGAATGCGCAGCTCTATGGTGCGCTGGGGATTGACTCCGCGGCGATGGAGCGTCTGCACAAGGAAGGCGTCATCTAAGCAGTTGGCGCGGATAAGCCTGAGATAATGAATTGAGGAGAGTGAAAAATGAAGAAGGGACCTCTCGAAGGGATTAAAGTTCTTGATTTTTCTCAAGTTTTATCTGCACCATTCTGCGGCATGATGCTGGCGGACATGGGCGCAGAGGTTATCAAAATTGAGCGGCCTGGAGCGGGTGACATCTCCCGTGAATACGGACCCTATGTCAATGATATCAGCCTGTATTTCTGCCAATATAACAGAGGCAAAAAAGGGATTGCAATCGATATGCGGTCGGAGGAAGGCAAGAAAGTCGTCTTGGATCTGGTCGCACAAGTAGATGTTGTCATTGAGAACTTCAAGGCAGGCACGTTGGAAAAGCTCGGGATTGGCTACGATAAGATGATCGAGGTAAACCCCGGACTGATTTATGGCTCCATTTCCGGTTTTGGTACATATGGACCGTTGTCCCACCTGCCGTGTATGGATATTATTGCCGCCGCCCGAAGCGGTCTGGTTGCGCAGAGCGGCCAGGCGGGCGACGCTCCCATTAAGCCCGGTTTCTCCATGTGTGACACATGGGCCGGATTGCAGCTGCTGCGCGGTCTGTCTATGGCTCTGCTGCATAAGCAGAAGACCGGTAAGGGCCTGCGCGTAGATATTGCAATGCTTGACTGCGCATTTTATATGTGCGAGTCCTCTGTCCTTGACCATTCGCTCACCGGTGAATTTACTGAGAAGAGCGGCAACCACGATCCGTGGTATGCGCCCTTTGGTGAATTTGCTGCGAAGGACGGCAATGTAGTCATTGCTGTCAGAAAGGAAGAAGAGTGGAAGACCCTCTGCAATACGCTGGGTCTGGATGCGCTCACAGAGGATCCGCGATTTGCCAGCAATGAAAAGCGCGTAGCGAACAGGGATGCGCTGATTGCAGAGCTGGAAAAAGCGACAAGTGCGATGGGACGATATGATATCGAAAACAAGCTTTGTGCAGTTGGCGTGCCCGCTGCTGCGGTGCAGTCGCTGCAGGAGTTTGATAATAACCCGCAAACAAAAGCACTGAATGTAATAACCAAGATCAATCAGCTTGGCGTAGGGGAATACACTGTGACCAATACGCCGATCCTCTTCAGCAAGACTCCGGTTAATCCGGACGCTTCGGCGGCTGGATTCCCCGGTGCGAACAGCGTCGAGATTCTCAGCGGGCTGGGATACAGCCAGGAGAAGATCAATAGCTTGCTCGCAGAGGGTGCAGTACACCAGGCAGGTTGATGATCTATCATAGGTGAGACGATCCATCTGATGTTCATAGCCTGGTGTAAACAAGGACTTTGAACATTGGATGGATTTTGTTTTTGAAAGGGATCGTTTGTTGTGGAAGCTATTGAACTGATTTCTCCGGATAAGGAAAAATGCGTAAAATGCAATGCCTGTGTAGATATCTGCCCGATGCGCGTCATCAGCGTGGATGAGGATGGCTATCCGATGGCGGTCGGCAAAGCGTTCCTGACCTGCCTGAACTGCGGCTATTGTGTGGATGTCTGTGCGCCGGGTGCGCTGTCGCATAAAGTACGTAAACGTTCGGTCAATTCGGCTGCGGCACTGCGTGCTGCTGTCAAGCGTCTGAACAGGACCAGAGAATACAGAAAAAAGCGAGGAGAGTCATAAAATGAGACGTGATTGCTTTTACTTTTGCCCCCCGTTCCGTGTCCGCTTCGGCGAGGTGGACCGGCAGGGCATTGTTTACAACGGCAATTATGTTGCATACACCGACTTTGCGTTTGAGGAATTCCTCCGCTCCAGGGGATATTCCTACCGTGAACTGGCAGAAAAGCATGGCTCTGAGGTATGCCATAAAAAGTCTACCTATGAATTTGTTTCCAGCGCATATGAAGGTGACATGCTTGAAGTCGGTATCAGCAAGATCAAAATCGGCAGGAAAAGCTTTACCATGCAGTTTGAGATCTATCGCCAGGGGGAGGATGACCTGATCCTCCTGTGTGAGTCGGTATATGTGGGCTACGACGTGGAAAACCGCACCAGCCGTCCGATTACTGACTTGATGAGAGCGCTTTTGAGTCCGTAAAACCACCACCGTTATGGGGAGGCGAAACAGAGAGATGGATAATAACACGAAAAAAGGTAAAAATTCTGATGTAGAAGTAGGCTTAATTGTTGTTAGCGTTGCCGTACTGATTGCATTTATCATCTGTATGGTAGTCAATGCAGAAGGAACCCTCAACACGATCACGAACTTTTTCAATACCATGATCAATGCGCTGGGTCCGTTCTTCCTGCTGCTTGCATTTATTTCTTTTCTGGTATCCCTTTATCTGGGCTTTGGCAAATACGGTAAGATCCGCCTGGGTAACTGCAAGCCGGAATACTCGAATTTCAGCTACTTTGCTATGATGCTGCTGGCGTCCCTGGCGTCTGCTGCACTGTACTGGTCGTTCGTAGAATGGGCGAGCTACTATCAGGCGCCCGGCCTTGGCATGGAGCCGATGAGCCTGGAAGCGCTCGAATCCTCGCTGGCGTACCAGTTCTTCCACTGGGGCTTTGTCAACCAGTCCATGTATACGATTGCAGGCGTTGCGATCGCGTACGGTGTGTATGTCAGAAAGCTGCCTTCCTTCCAGACGAGCGCAGTGTGCTGCGCGATGCTGGGTGAAAAGGTCAAGGGCAAAACCATCGTCGGCAAGGTGATTGACTTCCTGGTTATCTTCGGTATTCTGGGTGCACTCAGCTCTTCGCTGGGTCTGGGCGTACCGCTGGCAACCTCCGGCCTGAAAACGCTCTGGGGTATCGAGGCGACGCCGGCTGTCCAGATTGGTGTTATCGTATTCATCGCGCTGGTTTATACGTTCACCTCCTTCCTCGGCACGAAGAAGGGCATGCAGACGATCAGTAACATCGCGTCTGTCGTGTGTATCTTCTTCCTGCTGTACGTGCTGTTCATGGGCCCGACGACGTTCATCTTCAAGAATATCGTCAACTCCCTGGGCTATCTGATCCAGGATCTGCCGCGTATGGCGCTGTTCACCGACCCGGTCGCGAATACAGGCTTTGCGGAAAGCTGGACGATTTACTTCGTTGCGTTCTACCTGAACTATGTTGCAATGATGGGTATCTTCATTGCGAAGGTTTCCAAGGGCAGAACCATCCGTGAGATTGCGATCTACACCATTTTCATCATGTCCTTCGGCGGCATGTGCATCTTTGGCATCGACGGTAGCTTTGCGATCTCTGCTCATCTGAGCGGCGCAGTGGATGTAACCGGCCTGGTTGCAAGCGGTATCGGCGATGCAGCGGTTTATGAGATTTTGAAGGTCCTGCCTCTTGGCTCGACGCTGCTGCCGTTCCTGATTCTGGTGCTGATCGTCGGCTTTGTTGCGCCGTCCATGGACTCCGCCTCCCTGGCTTTGGCGGAAACAGTAACCAAGCGCGGTACGCCGAAGATGGCGCTTCGCATCTTCTTCTGTGTGCTGCTGGCGGTCATCCCGATGTCTGTGCTGCTGGTTGGCGCTTCGTTCGACTCGATCAAGTACATCGCGATCATCATTTCCGCTCCATTCCTCCTGATTATTGTTGGTATGATGATTGGCCTGTTCAGATGGCTGAAGGAGGATGAGCGCAGCGGTCTCCATGCGGAGATTATCGCGATCAAGGAGGCAGAGGACAGAGGAGAAACGCTCGAAGAGGCCGCAAAGGTGTAAGAGTTCTTGCAAGATGCGGACGAGTGTGAGATAATAAAGAAGAAAGTTTGACTTTTATTTGAATACTTAGTCAGCGTAATAGGCATGCGGCATTTTGCCGCATGCCTATCTGCGCGAAAGCAGTCAGGAGATGTGAAACAATGGCGAGAGATTTATTTTACGGCGACGAAGCCAGAAGATACCTGCAGGCAGGGATGGATCAGCTGGCCGATGCAGTAAAAGGGACGATCGGCCCGAAGGGGCGGAATGTCCTTGTGGAGAAAATGCATGGCAAGACGATCATCACGAACGAGGGCTCGGGCGTGACATCGGATTTTGAACTGAGCGATATCACGGAAAATCTGGGTGCCCAGATGCTGAAGGAGGTCGCGTCCCGTACAAATGACGCGGTTGGCGACGGAACGACCACTGCGATTTTGCTGACGCAGGCCATGATCCGTGAGGGCGTGCGGAACATGGCAGCCGGGGCAGAGCCGATGAGCATCCGGCGCGGTATTCAGGGCGCGGTTGATGTGGCGGTGCGTTCGATCAGCGCAGCTGCGTACCAGCCGGAGCGGAAAGAGGATATTGTGCAGGTTGCCGCGATTTCCGGTGCGGATCAGCAGACCGGCGAAATCCTTGGCGAGATCATGCATCAGGTGGGTCAGGATGGTGCAGTCACGATTGAGGAATCTCAAACCATGGATACCACGTTCGAAATCGTCAAGGGCAGCCAGTTTGATAAGGGATACCTTCCGGAATATATGGTAAATGATACGCAGAAGATGGAGTCTGTGCTGAAGCATCCGTATATCCTGTTCACTGATAAAAAAATCACTGAGCTGAAGGATGTCATCCCGATTCTGGATCAGGTCGCACAGCGCGGCAGACAGCTGCTGATTGTAGCAGATAATGTGGAAGGCGAAGCGCTGAAGGCATTGATTATCAATAAGCTCAAGGGTGCGATCGAAGTGGTAGCGGTCCGCGCGCCGGGCGTCGGCGAGCGCAAGAAGGCGCTGGTGGACGAGCTGGCACTGCTGACAGGCGCTACGGTTGTCCGTGAGGAAACCGGATATGACCTGAGCAAGGCGACTGTGGATATGCTGGGCGAGGCGGAGACGGTCACGGTACGGAAGGACCGCACCATCATTGCCGGCGGCGCAGGCGATAAGGCGGCAATTACGGCGGAAATTGAAAAACTGCGCCGCATGCTGGCCGAAGCAAAGGATGAATTTGCGGTGGACCGCGCACGTGAGCGCCTCGGCAAGCTTGCAGGCGGCGTAGCGGTAATCCGGGTTGGAGCCGCTTCCGAACTGGAGATGAAGGAAAAGAAGGCCCGCGTGGAAGACGCGCTCAATGCCGTGAGAGCCGCGCTGGCGGAAGGCATTGTTGCCGGCGGCGGCGTGGCGCTTTGCAGCGCAATCCCCGCGGTGCGGGAATATGCGGAACAGCGCACGGGCGACGAGAGGGTCGGCGCACAGATTGTTATGAAGGCGCTGGAGGAGCCGATCAAACAGATCGCGCAGAATGCTGGATATGACGGAAATGTTGTCGTTTCCGAGGCACTGAAGCAGGGCAATGGAATTGGTCTGGATGCGCTTACCGGAGAATATGTTTCCATGGTGGACGCCGGCATTGTGGATCCGGTGAAGGTTACAAGGCTCGCCCTGCAGAATGCGGCTTCCATGGCTGCTACCTTCCTGACAACCGAGGTGGACGTAATCGACCCGATTGATGAAGCATGGCTGCGTTCGGGCGGTAAAACCAGAAAAAGACCGGGAACAAAGCGCTAAAACTGCGTAAGCGCGCATATCCAGGGGCAGCGCTGCTGTCGTTTCGCAGAGCGAAGAAGCGATGTGAAAAAAGCGGGCAGGGCTGCCGGCGCCGGGGTTTTCTGTCCTGAGAAAACTGAAATAAAAAAATGCTTGCAATCCACCGGCAGTTGTGGTATCATAATTTTACGACTGTAAGAGATTTAGTTTAGTTCCCGTGGAAAGAGGTGAAACAACATGAAACAGGGCATCCATCCCGAGTACAAGCAGACCACGATCCGCTGTGCCTGCGGCAATGTCATTGAGACTGGCTCCACTAAGGAGAATATCGTCGTTGACGTTTGCTCCAAGTGCCACCCCTTCTTCACGGGTAAGCAGAAGCTGGTAGACACCGGCGGACGTGTTGATCGCTTCAAGAAGCGTTTCAATCTGGATAAGTAACAACAAAGCCATCGAAACGTGTGTTCGATGGCTTTTTGTTTCCTTATGCGGCAAGCAGAGGAGGGAACCGCATGACCGAAAATCAAATCGAAAACAAAGCGGAACGCGCGGTGTTGGTCGGGCTGTCCTGCCCGGGCTTTACCGCTGAGCAGGACGCGGACGAGCGCACGATGGACGAGCTGCGCGCGCTGGCGGAGACTGCGGGCGCGGAGGCTGTCGCGATGACGCTCCAGCGCCGCCCGGCGCCGGACGCGCGCACCTTCATCGGCGAGGGCAAGGCTGAGGAGGTCAAGGCGCTTGCCGAGGCGAACGAAGCCACGCTGATCCTGTTCGATAACGAGCTGTCGCCCTCGCAGACGCGCAATCTGGAAGAACTGACCGGCCGCACTGTGCTCGACCGTTCGGCACTTATTCTGGATATTTTCGCCCAGCGCGCCCGCACGGGCGAGGGTAAATTGCAGGTCGAGCTGGCGCAGTACCAGTATATCCTGCCGCGTCTGTCCGGTATGTGGACGCATCTGGTGCGGCAGACCGCGGGCGGCGGTAAAAGCCCGATCGGTACGCGCGGCCCGGGCGAGACCCAGCTGGAGACCGACCGCCGCCACATCCGCAAGCGGATTGACAAGCTCAAAGAAGACCTCGAGCAGGTGCGCCAGGTGCGCGCGGTGCAGCGCCGCCAGCGCAAAAAGACCGAGCTTCCCATGGTCGCGATCGTGGGCTACACCAATGCGGGCAAGTCCACGCTGCTCAACACGCTGACCGGCGCGGATATCCCGGCAAACGACCGCCTGTTCGACACCCTTGACCCGACCACACGCAAAAAGCGCATTTCGGATACGCAGGAGATTCTGCTGTCCGACACGGTTGGCTTTATCCGCAAACTGCCGCACCATCTGGTGTCTGCATTCAAGGCCACGCTCGAGGAACTGGCCTATGCCGACCTTCTGCTGCATGTGGTGGATGTATCGGACGAGGACTGGCGCATCCAGGCCGAGACCGTGGAACGGGTTGTCGCACAGCTCGGCGCGCAGGATATCCCGCGTATCATGGTCTACAACAAGGCGGACAAGTGTGAGCCGGATACGATCCCGTATTTCCGCCCGGATGAGGGCGTTGCCATCTCCGCCAAGACAGGGGAGGGCATTGATGAGCTGCTGCAGACCATCGAACGTGCGCTCGGGCGCGGCAAGCATAAAGTGAAACTGCTCATCCCGTACAGCGACGGCGCGGTGCTTGACATGCTGCACCGCGAGGCGCAGATCGAGTCCACCGATTACGCCGCCGAAGGCACGGTGGTCGAGGCGGTTGTGGACGACAAGACCTATGGCCGCGTGGCGGAATATTTGACAGAGGATTGAACACAGAAACCGCAAAGCGGTTTGCAAATTGAGAATGGAGAATGGAGAATGACGACACGATAGATGAACGCATTCTCAACTCTACATTCTACATCCTCCATTACCAAGAGGGGAGGTCGGAACGCTGGCTTCGGACTATTTTGTGCCGTTTCTGGATTACGGCGAGGACAAATTTGAAGAAAAACGTTCCAAGTTCACCGGGCGTTTGTGGCACGTCGAAACGCCGGAGCAGGCAACGGCGAAGATCAAGGAAATGCGCGAGACCTACTGGGATGCAACGCACCATTGCTATGCCTACATTCTGCGCGAGGGCAACGTCATGCGCTATTCGGATGACGGCGAGCCGCAGGGTACGGCGGGCATGCCGATCCTGGACGTGCTGCGGCATGAGAACCTTGTGGACGTGTGCTGTGTCGTGACGCGTTACTTTGGCGGCGTGCTGCTCGGCACGGGCGGGCTGGTGCGCGCCTATACGCAGGGCGCGCAGATTGCGGTTGCGGCGGCGGGCGTGCAGCGCATGAGCCTGTACACCGTCGCGCTGATTGCGTGTCCATACAACCTGTATGAGATCATTCTGCACCTGCTGCCGGACTACGACTGCTCGGTTGAGGAGACCGACTACGGCGCGGATGTGACGCTGACCGTCACGCTGCCTGCGGGCACGGAGGATAGGCTCAACGAGGCGCTCGCCGAGGCGACCGCCGGGCAGGTCTACGCCGAGGTGATGGAAACCCGCTTCATGGGCCGTCGTGTTAAATAACAGGCGCGGTAAATTTTTTTCAAAAATAAAAAGGGTTTTTGCGATTGGGTTGGTATAAATAAAATATGGAGACAGCATCCGGTACCAACAGGAGGGATCTGATTATGACCATCCGGGAACAGCAGGAAAAGCGCGAGCGGCAAATGCTCGCACCCTGGGCGACTTTTGCAGACAGCTCTGCGGGCAGGCAGCGGGAGATGACGCCTTGTCCCTACCGCACCTGTTTCCAGCGTGACCGCGACCGCATCATCCACTCCAAGGCCTTCCGGCGGCTGTCCAATAAGACGCAGGTGTTCATTTCACCTGAGGGCGACCATTACCGCGCCCGCCTGACGCATACGCTTGAGGTCGCGCAGATCGCGCGCACCGTAGCGCGCGCCCTGCGGCTCAACGAGGACCTGACCGAGGCGATTGCACTCGGCCATGATCTGGGGCACACGCCTTTCGGCCACGCGGGCGAGCGCGCCCTCGCCGAGGTCTGCCCGTTCGGGTTCCGCCATAACGAGCAGAGCCTGCGTATGGTGGACATCCTTGAAGACCTCAACCTGACGCGCGAGGTGCGCGACGGCATCGTGTGCCATACCGGCGCCAAAAAAGCGGACACGCCGGAAGGGCGCATCATCCACTATGCCGACCGCATCGCGTATATCAACCATGACATTGACGACGCTGTGCGCGGGGGGCTGATTAAGGCGGGCGATATCCCGCAGTACCTGCGTGACCGGCTGGGCGACAGCCACGGCAGGCGCATTGATACCATGGTGACTGCAATGATTGAATATGGGATGCAGCATCAGGAGATCAGCATGGACGAGCAGGTGCATGACGATATGATGGAACTGCGGCAGTTCATGTTCGACCATGTGTACCATGGCACCGAGGCGCAGAGCGAGGAGCAGCGCGCGAAAGCCATGCTGCGCAGCCTGTACGAATATTTTGTCGAGCATCCGGACGAGCTGCCGGGCGACTACTTTGTGCTGATGGCGCAGGGAGAGCCGCTCGAGCGCGTGGTGTGCGATTATATCGCCTGCATGACCGACCGGTACTCGATTTCGGTTTATAAAAAGCTGTTTATTCCGAAAAGCTGGAATAAGATGGAGTAATAAACGCACAATGCCGCGCGTCAGGGAGGGCGGCGCGGTATTGCCGGTGCAAAACCCGGTTATCCTATGAGGGAGGTGGGCAAAATGCCGTTTGACCGCGTATTTCTGGACGAACTGTCCGCGCGGAACGATATCGTGGATATTGTGTCGCAATATGTGCAGCTGAAAAAGAGCGGTGCGAACTATTTTGGCCTGTGCCCCTTCCACAATGAAAAGACGGCCTCGTTCTCGGTCTCGCCGGATAAGCAGATTTTCCACTGCTTCGGCTGCGGCGCGGGCGGCGGCGTCATCACGTTCGTCATGAAGGCCGAAGGCCTGGAATTCCCGGACGCGGTACGGTATCTGGCGGACCGTGCAGGGATGCAGGTGCCCGAACAGGGCGAGGCCGACCGGCAGGCGGCGCGCCGCCGCGAGCGGCTGTACGCCCTCTGCAAGGACGCGGCGCGGTTTTACTACGATACGCTGTGGAAACCGGAAAACCGCGCGGCGCAGCAGTATTTTATCGGACGCGGCCTGCACCGCCGAACAATGAACCGGTTTGGGCTGGGCTATGCGCCGGATTCGTTCCACGCGCTCATGGACGCGATGACTGCCAGGGGCTATACGCGCGACGAACTGATGGACGCAGGCCTTGTCAGCCGGAGCGAAAAGGGGCGCATCTACGACCGGTTCCGCAACCGCGTGATGTTCCCGATCATCGACGTGCGCGGCAACGTGATCGCCTTCGGCGGGCGCGTGCTGGACGACGGCAAGCCCAAATACCTCAACTCGCCCGAGACGCCGATTTTCCACAAGAGCCGCAACCTGTTTGCGCTCAATCTTGCCAAGACGACAAAGAACGGCTATTTTATTCTGGCCGAGGGCTATATGGACGTCATCGCGCTGCATCAGGCAGGCTTCGACTGTGCGGTTGCCTCGCTCGGTACTTCGCTGACCGAGGAGCAGGCGCGCATCATCGCGCGGCACGTGAGCCAGATCGTCATTTCGTATGACGCGGACGGCGCAGGCCAGGCGGCGGCGCAGCGCGCGATCGACATCCTGAAAAAATGTGACCTGCAGGTCAAGGTGCTCAAAATCCCCGGGGCAAAGGACCCGGACGAGTTTATCAAAGCCCGCGGGGCGGACGCTTTCCGCAGCCTGATCGAGCGGAGCGAGGATCATAACGCTTACCGCCTTGAGCAGATCGCCGGCAAGTACGATCTGGAGGATGATGAAGCGCGCGTGCAGTTCCTGCGGGAAGCGGCGCGGATGCTGGCGGGCATTGACAGCAGCATCGAACGCGAGGTATACGCCGGGCGTGCGGCAAAAATGGCGGGCGTGACCGCCGAGGCGATGAATGTCGAAGTGCGGCGCGAGCTGGGCGTCCGCCGCAAGCGGCGCAAGGCTGCCGAGCGGCGCGAGATCCGTTCGCCGGTCGGCATGGCGCAGCCGAGGGACCGGACGCTCGCCTATACGGACGTGAAATCCGCCAAGGCGGAGGAGAATGTGCTGCGGCTGCTGTTTTCCGATCAGAAACTGATTGCCGGGGTGGAAAACGCACTGCCGCCGGCGTGGTTTTCCTCGCCTGTGCTGCGTAAGATATACGAGCGCGTGCTCGCGCTCGACCGGGAAGGCCAGATCGTGGACGTACTTTCGTTCGAGGGCTGGCTGGAACCAAATGAGATGAGCCTGCTCTCTGCCATACTCGAACAGGGCATACCGCCCGGCGGGCACCGGCAGGAGCTTGCCGAATACATAAATACCATACGAATGCAGCGTGTCCTGGATGGGACGCTCACCGAAGATGGTGAGGACCCGCTGCTTACCTTTGGACGCATCAAAAAACAAAACGCGGGAGGACAAACGATATGACGACCAAGGACAACGCAAACGCACCCGAGCAGACGGTGGACCAGCAGCAGGTACTGCGCGACCTGCTGGCGCTCGGCAAAAAGAACGGACGCCTGTCTCTCAAGGAAATCGCGGACGCACTGAGCCAGCTGGAACTGGAAAGCGACGATATTGACAAACTGTACGAAACGCTTGAGTCCATGGGCGTGGAGATCGAAACCGGTGGCGTGCTGGAAAAGGCGCTTGGCGACGACGATGATGAAGTGTTTGAGCCGGAGGACGTCGAGGAGGTGCCCGAGGAGGAGCTGATCGACACCTCTGCCATGGCGGAGACCTTCGCGATCGACGATCCGGTGCGTATGTACCTCAAGGAGATCGGCAAGGTTGACCTGCTTTCCCCGGAGGAGGAGGTCACGCTCGCTGAACAGATGCAGAAGGGCAATGAGGCGACCGCGCGCATTGCGGCCGAGGGCGACGCGATCCCTGCGGAGGAACGCGCACAGCTGGATAAGGACGTCAAGACCGGTGAAAAGGCGAAAAAGCGCCTGGCGGAAGCCAACCTGCGTCTGGTGGTATCCATTGCCAAGCGCTATGTCGGCCGCGGCATGCTGTTCCTCGACCTGATCCAGGAGGGCAACCTCGGCCTGATCAAGGCGGTCGAGAAGTTCGACTCGACCAAGGGCTT
>USSI01000010.1 GCA_900557315.1 uncultured Butyricicoccus sp.
CGAGCATGCAGGCGCTGCTCACGCAGGCAGGGAGCACGACCGGGGAGGTATAAACTTTGAAAAAGCTGCTGATACATATCCCGATCACCGCGATCGGCGGGCTTACGTACATGGGCATTGAGATCCTCTGGCGCGGCCACACGCACTGGACGATGGGCGTGCTGGGCGGGGTGTGCTTCGCACTCATCGGCCTGCTGGACGAGGTGCAGGACCACCCGCCGATGCTGCTGCAGATGGTGCAGGGCGCGGCGATCGTGATCGCGCTTGAGCTGCTCGTCGGGCTCGTCGTCAACCGCTGGCTGGGCTGGGATGTGTGGGACTACTCGGATATGCCCGGCAACCTCTGGGGGCAGGTGTGCCCGCAGTTCGCGGTCATGTGGTTTTTCCTGTCGGCGCTGGCCGTGTGGCTGGAAAACGCGCTGCACTGGCTGGCGGCGCGGCTGATGCACCGGCAGGGGAGGTGATCTTTTGCAGGGTTGACCAAAGGACGACAAAAAGCGCCGTTTGGCGCGGACAGGTAAAAGGCCGCTGCGGCCGGAAAGGAACATAAAATGGATCATTTCATGGCGATTGTCTCGCAGATTTTTTCGGCGTTCGGGGACAAGGCAAATCTGCTCGGGGCGGCAGTCGTCGCAGTGCTGAGCGGCGTGTTCGGTGCGCACTGGCAGATATTTGTGCTGTTTCTGGCGCTGAACGTCGTCGATTTTTACTATGGGCGGCTCAAAGCCAAGAAAACGAACACGCTCTCGAGCGCCAAGGGCGCGGACGGCGTCCGTAAAAAGGTGAGTTACTGGGTCGTGATCGCGCTGGCGTTTGGCGTGAGCACAGTATTCATTGATTTCGGCGAGACCATCGGCGTGCCGCTCGGGTTTATGCAGCTGATCGGCTGGTTTACGCTGGGCGTGTACATCCTGAATGAACTGACCAGCATCGTGGAAAATCTGGTGGTGCTGGGCTACGACGTGCCGGAAATCTTCGTGCGCGGGCTGAATGCGGCGCGGGCGGCGGTAGATGAAGCAGGCAATAAGGTTCTGCCAGAGCCGGAGGAGGACAAAAAGGAATGAATGTACTTATCATCGCCGGGCACGGCGGCACGCCGTATGACCCGGGTGCGACAGGCTGCGGGCAGCAGGAGGCCGTGCAGACGCGCGTCATGGCGAAGCTGATCTATGACGAGATGCGCAAGGTGGACGGCCTGCGGCCGGTGCTGTACGACACCGGCAACGACGCATACAAGGTGCTGAAAAATGGCGGAAGCCTGCCGTTGAGCGGGATCGGGTATGTGATCGAGTGTCATTTGAACGCCTGTGTTAAGGACACGGCGGGGGACGGCAAAACGACCGGCGTGGAGGTGCTGGTGCACCCGAGCGAAAAGGGCGTCACTGTTGAACAGGCGATCTGCCGCCGCATTGCGGCGCTGGGGCTGAAAAACCGCGGCGTGAAGCCGGACGGCGGCCTGTTGGTGATGAACACGGTAAAGCGGCACGGCATCAGCCATGCACTGATTGAGTTCTGCTTTATCGACGACCGCGACGACATGAATATTTTCATGGCAAAGCGCGAGCAGATCGCAAAAGCGGTCGTTGCAGGTGTTTGTGAAGGCTTTGGGATCGACTATGAGGAGGAAAGCGAAATGAGTAGGCAGGAAATCCAGAAGATCGTCCGCGAGGAGATCAAGGCGTATTTGGACGAGCAGGAGGGCAAAAGCCCAAGCGCTTGGGCGGAAGCTGCGTGGAAAGCGGCACAGGATGCCGGTATCACGGACGGCACCGCGCCAGGTGCGCCGATGACCCGAGAGATGGGCGTTGTGATGCTCCAGCGCTGCGGGCTGGTTGGGCGAAAGGAGGCTTAAATCATGCCGAGCTTAGGGCAGATCATGGCGGGCGCAATCGCGGGTGCGGTCGGCAGCGCGGCGAACGCGGCGAACGCTATTAAGAACAGCAACAAGAACAAGGGCAGTTCGTCCAGTTCATCCAGCTCGTCCAGTTCGGGCAAGGGAAGCAGTTCGGGCGGGTCTTCCAGCGGCAGCTCGGGAGGTTCGTCCGGCGGATCGTACAAGTACGGCAATTATAACACCGATAGCGGTACACAGACAATCACGTCATCCGACGCGGCGAAGTGGCAGGCAGGCGCGGATCAGGCTGCACAGAATTGGCATAATGCCACGACCGCCGAAGAAAAACAGTACTGGCACGATCAGGCAATCAAGTACAACACCCAGCTGGGCAAAAGCTATGACGACAGCACGGGAAAATGGTCTGGCGGCTATGCGATTGTTGATCCGAATCCATATGAAGGTGCTATGGATCAGTACCGTGACTACATGCAGCAGGCATCGGATGCACAGCAGGATGCGATTCAGGCGGGTGTGGACAGCGCAGTTGCTGATTTGAACGCCCAGCGCAACCAGGTCGGTAAACTGACAAAGCAGAACAACGCAGCGGCGGAGCGCGCATACATGCAGACTATCAACCCGAACGGGTCGCTTGCGGAAAATCTGGCGGCAAATGGGCTGCTCTCATCGGGTATTACCGAGACCAGCCAAATTCAGGCAGGCAATACCTATCAGGGAGCGCTCAACCAGAACGCGCAGACCCAGACGGAAGCAATCGCGGAGATCGAGCGCGCCATCACACAGGCGCAGTTAAACGGTGACCTGACAGCTGCGCAGGCGCTCTCTGACATGCTGACGCAGATCGCACAGCAGGGCTATCAGAATGTTTCTGACATTGCCCAGTGGGATCAGTGGAACAAGCAGTTCGGATACAATCAGGATGTCACTGATGCTGGTTTGACGGGCGTCTACAACGGAAGCCCGACACTGGAGGCGCAAAGGCTGCAACTGGAGAAGCAGGATCGGGAGGATCAGCGCAAGCTGATTGCGCAGCAGTTGGAACTTGGCCAGATTGATATTGAGACGGGACGGAAGCAGCTTCAGCAGATTGACCAGGAGATCGCGTACTACGATTTTCAACTAAAGCAGCTGGGCGTATCGTAACACGACCGGAAGGGCGGCGGGAAACCGCCGCCCTTCTTTTCAGGGAGGAATATGCATGGCATCAGGAAGACGGAAAAAGACAGAAGAGGAGATGCGCCGGGAGCTGCAGCTTGCAGCGCAAAAAAGGGCAAGGAAGGACATGAGCCGTCAGGCGATTGCAAACAATATTACGAATATGCCGATCACGCAGGCGTCATCGCGCTATACAGAAAGCCAGCCTCAATACCAGCAAACGGCGAAAACGGTGGAGCAGGCGACAGGTATCAATCCTACGCGCACCGTAATAAAAACGAGCAGCGGAAGTTCCCGGCCGGGGACGCTTAGGTCATCGGGGATTGGGCGGAGCAATGTGCAAACCAATACCATCCGCCCGGATACAACTGTCCGGCTGGCAGGCAATAACGGGCTGGCAAAGCTTGGGACGCTGGGTGGGCGGACCACGCGCGACCAATGGGTTGCAGACCGGGATCGGATGAGACAGAACAGCGTACGTTGGCACTTTGCGGGCACGGATGAGCGGGAAAAGCTCAAACAGGAAAATGACGCGATCCGGTCGGCCTATGGACTGCGGTACAAACCCAGCACGGGCGAGACATACGCGGGAACGGTCAACCTTTCGAAGGATGTGGGGGACACGGTGGACGAATACCGTCAACAAGGCGTGATGTCCACGGTCGGGCACAATACCGGTTCTGTGCTTGCAGGCGTAAACGAAGCGTTCTATAAGACAGTGGATTTCCTGCTGCCGGATGTCATCACCCCGGACGTTATCCAGGACTACATTGACGAAGCAAAGAAAAACAGCGAGGATATCCAGCAGAAGGTAGACAATTACAATTACGGCCGCGGCGGCACGATCGGCGGCGTGGCAGGCGACCTGTACCAATCAGCGCTTGAAATGGCCCCGCAGGCCGTAATTGCCCTTATGACGGGAAACCTCAGCACGGGCGTACAGCTTGCCGATGCAGGGAAAAATGCGGTAATCAAGGTAGTACAGCAGGTAACGAAAAGCCCTGCCGCGTGGGCGAGCTTTTTCCAGACCGTAGGCAGCGACTATGAGGAAGCCAAAGCGAACGGCGCAAGCGATCTGGAAGCAGCTGCGAGCGCGATTATTTCCTCCGCTATCAATGCAGGAGTTGAAACGTCGGGCGGTATTGAGACCGCAGGGGCAAGACCGAAGAACATCCTGAACTGGCTCAAAGGGATGAATGAGGAAGGCCGCGAAGAGGTCGTGCAGGGCGTTGTTTCCGGGCTGACGCAAAAGGGCATCTACGATGCAGATAAGCCATGGCTGACAACCGGAAGCGGCGAGGGCGTAATCGACCCTGTGCGTATGGCGCAGGAGTATGGCGCGGGTGCACTCATCGGCGGCGTGATGACCGCGCCCGGGACATTCGCGGGAAGGCGCAGCACGGGCACGCAGACGGCGCAGGAGACAGCGGCAGCGCCACGGGTGGAGAATTACTCGCCGGTGATGCAGGAGACTGTACGGGACATCCAGGCGCAAATACAGGAGACGCCGCAGGAGACAGCGCAACCGACAGATTCCCAAGCGTTTGGGCAGACGTATACAGGGATGAATGATTTTACCGCGCCGCTCACGCAGACGCTTGTCAAAATCGATGAGCAGATGCGCATTGCCGAAAACCTTCCGGCAGGACCGGCGCGGGAGAACCGTATACAGGCGCTGCAGAAAGGGGCGCAGGATGTGTCGCGACAGCTTGCGGCGATTGAGAACAACCGGGCGGAAATCGCGCGTGCGCAGACAATCGCGGAGCGGTTCGGCGCAAAATTCGCGCTGGCAGACCTTGGGCCGGCAGGCGGCAAATACGAAAACGGAACCATTACAATCAATCCCTATTCTTCGTCGCCAGTGCGTCAGGTACTGGTGCATGAGCTGACACACCACCTAGAGACCAGCGGACAGTATGATGTATTGCAGCGTCAGGCCCTCGGTATGTTTGCGGCGGAACAGGGTGTGGACGTAGACACTTTGCGGGCGAATATTATGCAGCTGTACGCACAGAACGGTGTTCAGCTTGACGTAGATGGTGCAAACCGTGAATTGACCGCGGCATTTTGCGAGAATCGGCTGTTTACAGATGAAGCGAGCATCCAGCGCTTGGCACAGACTGATCGGAACCTATTTGAGCGTATCCGGCAGTGGATCGCGGACACTGTGGCACGCCTGCGCGGGACGCCGGAACAGCGGGAAATGCTGAGATTGCAGCAGATGTATGAACGGGCGGCAAGGACAGTCGGACAGCGGGAAGGTTATCGGGGCGCTCAGTATAGTATAGACGGGAGATCAACGCTGGCCGCACAACGAGCTTACAGGGAGGCAGTAGAAAGCGGAGATACCCAAACAGCAGAAGAAATATTGCGGCAAAGATACCGTATAAGAGGATATTCTCCTGATATTGATAATCGCATGATGCACGTTGCACCCAATAGTAAGGACGGATATTCCGCGCGGCTTGATGATCTGACTCCGATGTACGGAGATGATATTTAGAGCCCGGATGCAGAATATTATTTTGGAACAGGGGAGAGTTATGACGGAGCGGCGATTGCTGCAATCCAGAATGCGCACAATAATCCCGATGCTTTGGTAACGGTGTATCGCGCAATCCCGTCCAGCGTTCAGGATTACGTGCTGCGTAATGGGGATTGGGTTACGACCGTAGAAGACTATGCGCGCGAGCATGGGGAGCGAACGCTGGAAGGCGCATACCGGATCATTAGAGAAACGGTTCCAGCACGCTATTTGTATGGCAATGGGGACAGTATCTTTGAATTTGGGTATGATAATGGAAACAACGAAGTATACCGTAACGCAGTTGGCAACGCTAAAACAGCAGGCGTTACCTATGACGACTATGGGGACCTTATTCCGCTATCTCAGCGTTTTGATGAAAGGAATCCGGACCGGCGTTACACATTCGGATTTACGCCGGCGCAGATTGCTACGGCGCCGGAGGTACAGGTGCCATTAAGTTCGGCAATCCGGTATGGCGTGACGCCGCAGCAGGCCATGCGCGAGGCCGAGGTGCGGGCGCAGGGCGAGGCTGTGCAGGCGGCTGCCCAGAGTGAGCGCGAAGAGACGGTTTCCGGGCTGATGCAGGCATGGACGGACAAGCGCGCGGCGGAAGCCCAGGCAGAACGTACGCGCGATGGGCTGACGTTGACCAATAACGATATCCAGCTTGCACAGAATGCAGCCGTCTCCGGTATGGATTCGGTAAACTGGGAACAGGCGGACGATCCGCAAAATGCATACACCTATGGACGCACGCTGCGTGCGGTGCGCGAGGCAGACCAGCCGATCCGGCAATATTTCGCCAGAAGGGCGGCGGCGTTGCAGAACGACGCCCAGGAGGCGGCGGACTGGATCGCGGAGTTTGCCAAAGATAAGAGGTTTGGTTTCAGCTATCAGCGCGAGACGATGGAGCGTAACATCCGGGATATTTTCAGCAAAGAGAATCAGGATGTTGCTGAATCCATTATACGGGACTATATTACGCCGGTACATCACGCGGTCGCAGAAGGCAATAAGCTGAAAAACAGCATGCGGGAGCGTGTGAAGGCGCTTAAACTGAACAAGTACGAGCGCGCACTGGTACAGATGCGGCTTGAGGCAGAGGACGGCGCGGCAGCGGAGTACATCAAGAACAACAATCTCACAGTCACACCCGAGATGGACGCGAAAATCAACCAGGCTGTACAGGTGTTCCGGGATATTTACAACGATCTTTATAACCAGATCAACGAGACGCTGCTGCTGAATGGGCAGGAGCCTGCGCCATTTCGCAAAAACTACGCGCCGCACTTCACGAAAGACAAGCCGGACACATTGCTCGGCAAGGTGCGTTTTGCGCTTGGGCTGGGTAAAGACAGCAGTTTGAACCTGCCGACCGATATTGCAGGTATCACGGATTCGTTCCGGCCGGGCAAGAAGTGGTTTGGCAATCTGTTGCAGCGCGAGGGCGAGATCACGGACTATGACGCGGTGGCGGGCTTTGACCAGTATATCGAAACTGCGGCGGACGTTATCACGCTGACCGAGAGTATCCAGAAACTGCGCGCACTGGAGGATCAGGTGCGATACACTCTGTCCGATGAGGGAGTGCAGGCAAAGATAGATGCGATCCGCGCAAATCCGGAGCTGGACGCGCTGCAGCAGCGGCAGCAGATCGAAGAGGTATACGACACCAACCGCAGCAACGCACAGCAGCTGATTGACGATCTGCGCAACCAGAAGCGCATGGGCATGGGCAGGTTTGTGACCGAACTGCGCCGGTATACGGATAACCTCGCGGGCAAGAAGAGCCGAGAGGACCGCGGATGGGAGGACATGGCGAACCGGCAGGTGTACCAGCTGGCGAAGAATTTGGAAAGCCGTGTTGCAGCGAACATGATCTCGCTTAACCCGGGCAGCTGGCTGACCAACTTCATTCCGATCACGCAGGCCACGGGCGAGGTGTCCGTGCCAAATCTGGTAAAGGGTATGTATCAGACGGTTAAAGGAGCGGTCACAGATGATGGATACCGGGATGCATCCGCGTTCCTGACAAACCGCTATGGTTCGGACAGGTTAGATAAGACACTTGCACAGCGCGCAAGCGACCTTTCCGGCGCGCCGATGGAGCTGATTGACCATTTCGTTGCAAATACGATCCACCGTGCGCGGTATGCGCAGAACATCGACAAAGGCATGAGCATGGATGCGGCGATAGAGGACGCAGACGCTTATACGGCGTCGCTTATGGCGGATCGCTCGAAAGGCGCGCTGCCGACTGCGTTCAATGCAACAAACCCAATCCGTAAGGTATTCACCATGTTCCAGACCGAAGTCAACAACCAACTTTCCTACCTGTTCAAGGACATGCCGAAAGCGCAGCGCGAAAAGGGCGTTGCAGCGGTCGCATGGGCCTATACGAAGGTGTTCGGCACGGCGTACCTGTTTAATCTGGCGTACAGTGCACTGACCGGGCGCGACGCTGCGCTTGATCCGGTCGGCATGATCGCGGACGCGCTGGGCATCGGAGACGACGAGGACGAGGAACGCACCGGCTGGGATGTTGCGGCAGACCTTGGCCTTGGCGTTGCTGAGAATTTGCCGTTTGTCGGCGGTATACTCGGCGGCGGTAGAGTGCCGATTCAAAGCGCATTCCCGAATCCTATCACGATTTGGAACAGCCTGAGCGGCGACGCCGCACCGGAGAAGAAGGCGCAGACGGTCGGCAAGGAGCTTGCCAAGCCGCTGACCTACCTGCTGCCGAAGTTTGGCGGCGGCGCGGCGCGGCGTGCAATTGAGGGCTACGCGACTATTGACGCGGGCGGCAGCTACACTTATGACAGCGACGGCAACCGCGTACTGCAATTCCCGGCCTACGGGCAGAAGCCGCAGGACTATGCCCGCGCAATGCTGTTTGGTAAATGGTCCAGCGAAGAGGCGCAGGAGTACATTGACAAAGGCTTCAAGGGGCTGTCCGCAGATGAGACTGCTGTTTTCGATCAGCTGCGAAATAATATGGGGCTGGACGCGCGGCAGGCGATGGATACAATCCTCAGCCTGCGCGGTTTTGAGAGCGTAAAGGACAGCGAGGGAAACACGGTGCAGACCGTAAAGGATCAGCAGCGTCTCGCGCTGTTCGATAACGAGAACCTGACGCCGGAGCAGAAGGCGGCGGTAGACCGTGCCTTGATCGTTTCCGGCGAGGACGAGCAGCCGGCGGACTACTCGGATCGCAATGCGTTCCTGCTCGGTCAGTATGTAAGCGAGAGCCGGAGGGACGCGGCGCGCAGCGCGATTGAGACCGGCCTCAGCATTGACCAGTTTGTCCAGTGGGATGATCGGCTGAGTAATTTGACTGGAGAAGAAAATTCAAACGGCGATAAGGTACGCACGGAAGCCGAAGCGCGCAATATTGTGCTGGACGAAGTGATGCAGGATACTATGCTTTCGGACAGCGAAAAACAGGCGATTGCGGACTATGTGCTCATTTCGTCTATTGGCGAGGAGGATGAGAAAACCCGCGAAGACTGGGAGACCATTGCAAAGGGCAAGGTAAACGCCACGGACTACCTGCGGTTTAAAAACGATGTTTCCATCTATGAGAAGCAGGCGAAAGGCTCGGGGACTGACAACATGGCGAATGTTGCGGAAATCCTGCGCGGATATGACGGCTTGACAGATCAGGAGCGGGACGTGCTGTTCCAGACGTTTAACAGTACGATGAAGAATAATCCGTTCCACATTTCCGAATATGAGCAAGCCGTGCAGGACAACCAGTTCTATCAGGACTTGTCTGAAGATGGCAAGGCTGCGCTGCGCGCACTCACAAACGAGTATGAGCAGGCGGTGAATGACGGCAAGGAGCTGAAAGACTGGGTCGCCAAGGCGTACATGGCCGATAAGGAAGCGGATATTGCGCCGGGTGTTTACGCACTTTACCGCGTAGCTTTGCAGACGATAAACGCGCAGGCAAGCAGTGATGACTATTACAGTCAGGATGAAGTCAAGGCAGCGGTCAACACTATCCCTGGGCTGACACAGTATCAAAAGGCGTACCTGTGGCAGAGCGCCAATAAGAAGTGGAAGAAGAATCCGTTCGGCAGCGCGACGGTGGGCGAGTATCAGAGCGGGGTGCAGGAGGCGATCAACCCGGTTGAGAGCGGCACGCAGACAAGCGCCTTTGGCCCGCGTGAAGCACCGACCGCAGGCGCGAGCACATGGCATGACGGATTAGACATCGCGGCGAGCGAGGGCGAGCCGGTCAAGGCTATTCTGAGCGGCAAGGTGGTTGCCAAAAGCAATGACAGTTCTTCCGGCTATTATGTAAAGATCGATCACGGCGATGGACGGGTATCTACCTATATGCACATGCAGCCGGGCAGTACGGACGGCATTAACGTAGGCGATGAGATCGAGCAGGGGCAGCAGATCGGCGCGGTGGGTAATACCGGAATTTCGACCGGCCCGCACCTTGATATTCGTATTACGAAAGACGGGAAATACATTGACCCGTTGACCGTTATACCGGGTTACGGCATCGGGCCAAGCGGCTATGTGAGCGGAAACACCGCAAGCAGCAGCGCAGTGGCAAGCGGCGTCGCGGCGGCGCAGGCCGCAAAGAGCAGCGGCAGCTCGGGAAGTAGCAAAAGCAGCGGTCTGAAATCGCTGAAAGGATTTAAGCGATTGCCGACGTTTTGAGAGGAAGAAAGCCGCCCAGGAGGGCGGCTTTTTATGGTTGCATCAAAATCATAAACGGTGTATTATAGTACAGAACATATTCCAGAAATCAAAAGGCAGGAGTGCAGAGCTTGAATTACAATATACTTGCAATACGACAAAACGGCTCAAAAGCACAGCAAATAGGCGGTTTTGGATTATGTTTATAATAAAGAGGATGTCGATTCCTTCACCATCACCGCGCCCGAATCGCTTGCCGGGATTGGCGGGACGATTGCGGGGACGGACAGCGCTTCGCTTACGCTGCAGTATGACGGCCTGTCGCTGGACGATGCGATGCCGCAGCGGACCGGGCTGACCCCGGCGGACGCAATGTTCTGCCTGCTGGACGACCTGCGCCGTGCGGAACCGGTGCAGATTTGGAGCGAGCACGCTTCGGGTGCGGAACTGACCGTACTCCGGTACGAGCGGGACGATGGGGATGGGAAAATTGAAAAACAGGTATGGCTCACCGAACAGGGGCTGCAGCCGGTCTGCGCCGAACTGTATGCGGATGGCGAGCGGGTGCTCACCGTCCAGGTGACCGAATACCGGGAAACATAAATTTGGGGATGAACAAAACATGCAACCGAGCAAACACCGCACCTGGGCAGAGATCAATCTGGGGGCGATCGAACACAATTACCGTGTGATCTGTGCACACGCCAAGGCGCCTGTGCTGTGCGTGGTCAAGGCGGATGCCTACGGCCACGGCGCCGTGCCGGTCGCGCTGCGCCTGCAGGCAATGGGTGCGCCGTATTTTGCGGCCGCGACCGTGCCGGAAGCGGTCGAACTGCGCGAAAACGGCATCACCCGGCCGATCCTGATTCTCGGCTATGTGGATGCGGCGGATATGGATACAATCGCGCATTACCACATCACCGCGCCGGTGTATGACGGCGAGACTGCGCAGCTGCTGAGCGAAGCCGCCGTCCGCACGGGGAATAAGATCACCGTGCATTATAAGCTGGATACCGGGATGACGCGGCTTGGCTTCCCGGCGTGGGACTGTGAGCGCACCGTGCAGGAAATCCTGTCCTGTTCCGGGCTGCCGGGACTGCATTCGGAAGGGATTTTTACCCATTTTGCAGTCTCCGACGTGCCCGAAGGCAGGGTATACACCGAACAGCAGTATCAGCGCTTTTCCGATGTCTGCGAAGGCCTGCGGCAGGCGGGGTTGGAACTGCCGCTGCGCCACTGCGCCAACAGCGGCGGCATCCAGCATTACGGGAACATGCACTGCACCATGACCCGCGCGGGTATCATCCTGTATGGCTACCGTCCGGATGCTTCCGTGCCGCCGGTACTGGATTTGCGGCCCGCGATGACCGTCAAAGCACGTGTGGTGCAGGTGCGCGAGATCCCCGCGCATACCACGGTAAGTTATGGCCGCACCTTTGAGACGGCGGAGCCGACCCGTATGGCGGTCATCTCCATCGGTTATGCGGACGGCTATCTGCGTACAGGCTCGGGCCGGGCGCACGTGGTGCTCGGCGGACAGAAAACGCCCGTACTCGGCCGCATCTGCATGGATATGTGCATGGCGCGCGTGCCGGACGGCATGGAGGTGCGCCGCGGCGACGAGGTAACCGTGTTCGGCCCGGAAATCTGGACCGCGGAGGATGCGGCTACGGCCGCGGGCACGATCTCTTATGAGGTGCTCTGCGCTGCAAGCAGCCGCGTGCCGCGTTTCTACATTGGCTGACAACTGAACCGCTGCCGGCATAGGATGAAGCGGGGAGCAATCCCCGCCCTCCTGCGCCGGCATATTTTGTGCAACGAAGTTATATTTTTTCGCGGCGTGGGGAAAATAGGTTTGCGGACAAACCGCAAATCTATTATCGGAGTGTGAACCAAAGTGGATACCAGCATCAAACGGGGAGATATTTATTATGCCGATCTCAGCCCGGTGGTCGGCAGCGAGCAGGGCGGTATCCGCCCGGTACTGATCGTGCAGAACAACGTCGGCAACCGGTACAGCCCGACGGTGATCGCCGCCGCCATTACATCGCAGGTCAACAAGGCAAAAATGCCCACCCATATCTCGCTCGGTGCGCCGAATTACGGCCTGACAAGGGATTCCATTATCCTGACCGAGCAAATCCGCACGCTGGATAAACGGCGCCTGCGGGAGAAAATGGGTTCGCTTGACGAAAATGCGATGCGGCACGTGGACGAAGCCCTGGCCGTCAGTTTCGGCCTGGGGCAGGTACAGGGCTGAAAGGCATATTGAATAGCGACAGCGCGTATCCTGTTACGGGATACGCGCTTGTTTTACTGGAGGAATGGCTGTGCAGGCGGAGGTTTATTTTGCGGATACGCCGGTAGGGACGCTGGCATGGATACCGGATGCCTATGGGGTGCAGATTGAACTGGACTGCGCCCAGCCGGATGCCGGTGCGGCGCTGCTGCGCTGCTACGGGGAAACGGACGGCGGGGCGCTGCGTATCGGCCTGCCCGCGCCGCAGAACGGCAGGCTGCGACTCAGCCGCCACCTTTCGCGGGAGGCCCTCCGGGCCGCGGGCTGTGCACAGACGCCGCCGAAACGGTTTTATCTGTCCGAACATCCGGAACCCGTACGCAGCAGTGAGCCGGAGGAAGTGCAGAACCCACCGGAAGCGGGCGGGACTGCCGTGCGGACCGGGGACACAGTGCTGGACGGCCTGCTGGACAGCGGCGCAGTGCAGGCGGAGGCGGACGGGGCGTCACTGGTGCTGCGATGCGCATTTTCGCCCGGCGAGCCGTTTGCGCTGGCGCCCGCGTTTGTGCTCTGCACGGTGGAAAACGGCACCGCAACGCTGCGCTGGACAAAAAAGGACGCAGCCGAAGAGTCTGCGTCCGGAAATGGCGAATGATTTATTTGATAATGGTTTTGGCTTCCATGTAATAGCGCTTTTCGTGCGCTTCGCCCATGGAGAAGGTCTTGCGGGGAAGTACGCCGTCAAACACCACGCCGCGGAACAGGTCGTTCTTGGCGATATCAGGCAGCATAAAGCCGATGTTGCCCGGCTTTTTGGCGAGCGACTCGGCAACGTCCAGACCGTGGATAAAGTCGATCTTGATTTCGCTGTGGTTTTCCATGTAAGCGTCCAAACCAGCCTGGATCGTGGCAACCGGAATCGACCATTTCGGATTCTCGACCACAAATACGCCGGTTTTATCCGCCGAGCAGAACGGATAGCTGTGCGCATTGCCGCCCTCCGGCGCCTGCGCGGCAACATAAGCCTTGCAGCCCTGCGCCTCGTAGAATGCGATCAGCCCGCTGAGCAGGTCGTCCTCCTGCACATCGAAGAGTAAGCGGTGGATCGACTCGATAATCAGGCTTTCGTCGTGGATGTTGACCACTTCGACCAGTACAAAGCGGGCAGGATGGTTTGCCTGCTCTTCAGCAGACAGGTTTTTCTTGGTCTCTTCCCAGTAGGCCTTGGCGGTTGCCATGGAGTGGTTGCCGTCACCGACCGCGTAGGGGAGCAGTGCCTGCGCATCCGTGCAGCCGTACTTTTTATTGAAAGTTTCGCGGTCGCACAGCGCTTCGAGGCCGGCCTCGATCCCATCCGCGCCCTTCGGGATGAACCATCCGGTAATATGGCCGCCGTTCTGTATCAGATCAGTGTCGTAAATCTTTTCGAAGGAGTCTGTTTTATCAAACAGCGGCTCGATGATGCCGCGATCCGGGTCGTCGATCAGGATCATGATGTGCGGCAGCTCCATGCATGCGCCTTCGCGCACCTTGAGGCGCGGCGGGATACGCTCGACAACAGTTTTTTCGGTCGGACGGATGAGCGAGGCCGAACCGGGGCCGTATTCGTACGCTTCCAGATCGACCGCGAGCACAATGCCGCGGCGCGGGCACGGGCCGCCGGACCAGCGTTCGGTCAGCACCACGCCGGCGGGCAGGGTGCGCAATGTGCCGTCGTCCATATACTGGCGCATGGTTTGGTGGATTTTCTCAATGCGCGCAGAGACGTCTGCGTCTTCCAGATAGACTTCTGGCAGTGTCAGCCGCAGGGTAGAGGGGGCGTCGCCAACAATGCGGTCGGTCTCCGCCCAATATTCGGGCTGAGAGGTGTACTGGTCACATGCGATGACCGCCCACCTGGATAAATCCGTACCGGCCTTGGGAAGCATGATTTCAGGGATATGGGTGCAGCGATTTGCCATAACTGTTGTTCCTCCTGCATGAATTGGATTTGGATGTTTCCAGTATAGCAGAAAATAACGGGACAAGACATGGAATTTTTTAAAATTACCCACTTTTCTGAAAATTGTTTCCTGCCCTTGACGCAAGCCGAGAAATATTGTACGATATTAAAGAAGAAAATGGATTTAATTTTGTAGAAGAATGACAGGAAACGGGAGGAGATACAATGTTTAAGTTTAAAGCGATCGGTGTTTCCGAAGGCCTAGCGCATGCTAAAGCGCTGGTAATCAAAGAAGCCGATCTGACTGTTGTGAAAGATACCATCACTGACGCGGCAGCAGAACAGCAGCGTATTCTGGATGCAGTGGAAAAGGCAAAGAAGCAGATCGAGATGCTGCGGGATGAGGCGGAAAAGAACATCGGCGCAGCTGAGGCGGAAATTTTTGACGCCCATCTGCTCATGCTCGATGACCCGGACTTTGTGGAAGGCATGACAGGCATTGTGGCGGACGAAATGGTCTGTGCGGAATATGCATGCTTTGTCAACTGCGAAAACTTCCAGGCCATGTTCCGCGCTATGGATGACGAATACATGCAGGCGCGCGCGGCCGATATCGGCGATATTTCTCAGCACGTGCTCAAAAACCTGAAGGGGATTGCGGATAATGCGATCGACTCGATTACCGAGCCGTGCATCATCATTGCCAACGACCTGACGCCGTCGGATACGGCGAAGATCGGAGGGAAGCCGGTTGCCGGTTTCATTACGCGCATCGGCGGCCGCACCAGCCATTCGGCGATCATGGCGCGTTCAATGGGCATCCCCGCCGTTGCAGGCGCGGGCGACAAGGTGGATGACATCGAGGATGGCACCGACCTTCTGCTTGACGGTATGGCTGGCGAGGTCATTGCTGATCCGGATGCGGAAACGCTTGCGCAATTTGAGGAGAAGAAAAAGGCTGAGGATGAGCGCAAGGCCATGCTGGCACAGTTTAAGGATCGCGAGGGTGCAACGAGCGACGGCCGCCGCATTGTGATCGAAGGCAATATTGGCAAGCCGGACGACGCGGTGCGCGTTGCGGAGCTGGGCGGCGAAGGCGTTGGCCTGTTCCGTTCCGAGTTCCTGTTCATGGACCGTGACGACCTGCCGAGCGAAGAAGAGCAGTTTGACGCGTACAAGAAGGCCTGCGAAGCGATGGCGGGCAAGCCGGTCATTATCCGTACGCTGGACATCGGCGGCGACAAGGAAGTACCGGCGCTTGAGCTGGAGAAAGAGCAGAATCCCTTCCTCGGCTACCGCGCCATCCGTATCTGCCTGAACAAGACCGACCTGTTCCTGACCCAGCTGCGTGCGCTGCTTCGTGCGGCAAAGTACGGCGACCTGCGCATCATGTTCCCGATGATTTCGTCCATTGAGGAGATCCGCAACGCCAAGCAGATCCTCCAGCAGGCGAAGGATCTGCTGGCGGCCGAAGGCGTGCCGTTTAACCCGGACGTAAAGGTCGGCATTATGATTGAAATCCCGGTGGCGGCTGTCTGCGCGGACGTGCTGGCCAAGGAGGTGGATTTCTTCTCCATCGGTACGAACGATCTGATCCAGTATTCCTGCGCGGTTGACCGCATCAACGAGAAGATTTCCTATCTGTATCGTCCGCTGCATCCGGGCGTGCTGCGCCTGATCGCGATGACTGCCAAGGCGGCAAACGAAAATGGCATTGAGGTTGGCGTGTGCGGCGAAATGGCAGGCACACCGGGCATGGCGCCGGTTCTGTGCGGCCTCGGTGTGACAAACCTGTCCATGTCGGCTTCCGCGATGCTTGCGGCAAAGGCTGACCTCGCGGCGCATTCCTATGCTGAGTGCAAGGAACTGGCGGATAAGCTGGTTGCGGTATCCAGCGCAACCGAAGCAGATTTTCGCCGAGTGGCGCGCCTGATGCCTTGTGAAATGAAATAAAAGAGCGCGGTTTCCAAAAGCCCATTGGAAGCCGCGCTCTCTTTATCTCATTGGGTTAGCCCTGGTTGGCCAGGTTCTGTTCGTAGGATTCGATCATCTTCTTAACCATCTGGCCGCCGATCGAGCCGGCCTGACGGGAAGTCAGATCGCCGTTATAGCCCTGCTTCAGGTTGACGCCGACCTCGGCTGCCGCCTCCATCTTAAAACGATCCATTGCGGCGCGCGCTTCCGGAACCATACCCTGATTGGAACCATTCTTCGTGTTAGTCATGTTTTTTTCTCTCCTTTGTTTTTTGTTTTGGGGTTTTGCTGATAGTATGATATGCGCAAAAACGCGCGATATAAGATGAAATTGCTGTCCTTCATGGCAAAAGCTGTGCTTTTCGTTTGAAAAATAGAAAAAATAAGCGGAAAGGATCATTTTTGGATAGGGAAACAGGAAAGATATGCTTTCTGTGATCGATGGAAGGGTGTCTTGTGTCCCGGGCGTATTTTTGCTATAATAAAACAAACAAATGAGCGAGAAGGAATTTATGAAACGACTTGTCATCGGCATCCTTGCCCATGTGGACGCGGGCAAGACCACGTTGTCCGAGGCGCTGCTGTATCAGACGGGCGCGCTGAAAAAACTCGGGCGTGTGGATCATCGGGATGCTTTTTTGGATACGTTCGCGCTTGAACGGGAGCGCGGCATTACGATTTTTTCCAAACAGGCGGAGCTGATGCTGCAGGATACCGCGGTTACGCTGCTGGACACGCCCGGCCATGTGGATTTCTCCGCGGAAATGGAACGCACCCTGCAGGTGCTGGACTGCGCTATCCTGGTCGTCAGTGGGACGGACGGCGTGCAGGCGCATACCGCTACGCTCTGGCGGCTGCTGGCGCGCCACCATATTCCGACCTTTCTATTTATCAACAAAATGGACATCCAAAGCGCGGACCGCGCCGCGGTGTTGGCTGAACTCAAATCCAGGCTTGACGAGGGCTGCATCGACTTTGGTGCACCGGACAGCATGGCTGAAGAAATTGCGGTATGCGATGAATCGGTTCTGGAACGCTTTTTGGAATGCGGCCAGGTGGAGGCGCGCGAAATTTCCGCTTTGGTTGCTGCCAGGAAGGTGTTTCCCTGCTATTTTGGGTCTGCGCTCAAGCTGGACGGCGTAGAGGAACTGCTAAGCGGGTTGGACCGCTATATGCAGCCGCCGCAATATGGTGCGGATTTCGGCGCGCGGGTATTCAAAATTGCGCGGGATGGGCAGGGTAACCGCCTGTCTTATCTTAAAATCACCGGTGGGAGCCTGTCAGTGCGTACACAGCTGACCGGGCAAGCGGATGGCGGCTGGCAGGAAAAGGTCAATCAAATCCGCATCTACTCGGGCGAGAAATATCAAACGGTTGAGCGGGCGGAGAGCGGTATGGTCTGCGCGGTCACCGGGTTGACGCATACCCGTCCCGGCATGGGGCTGGGCTGCGAAGCGGGCGCAATGCTGCCTGTGCTCGAACCGGTGCTGAACTACCGGGTGGATTTGCCGGAGGGCTGCGATGCGCACGCTATGCTGCAAAACCTGCGCCTGCTGGAGGAAGAGGACCCGCAGCTGCGCGTGGTATGGAACGAGCGGCTGGGAGAAATCCATCTGCAGCTCATGGGTGAGGTGCAGCTTGAGATTCTGACC
>USSI01000011.1 GCA_900557315.1 uncultured Butyricicoccus sp.
CAACCAGGCTTTCCGGCCGGCCGTCCTCGCAGACAGCTTGATTATTATACGCTCTTTCCCTGTGTTTTGTCAAGGACTTTTGGGAAAAAAATCAGATTTTTCTTAAAATCCTCCTTTGCCGCACTTTCGCTGCCATTGAAAAAGGCCGCCCGTTTGCAAACGGGCGGCCCTATGAGGCAAGCATTACGCCTGCTTAAGCAGTTCGGCCAGAACCATGACCTTGTCCACATTGCCTTCGACCTTGATTTTGCCTTCGGCAATCGCAACCTGCGGAACCAGCTTGCCGTTCAGCACCTTTTCCAGATTGGTCAGCGTACCAGATACGCATGCGTCACGATCAATATACTCATAAGGCATTACGGACAGCACGCCATTGAGGATCTCGATGTAAAAAACACCCGTGACCTTACCGGTAAGATTGAACTGAACCGCAACCTTTCCCTGCGTGCCGGCAATATCCGTTTTGCTAAGTTTGTTATAGATTTTACCAATCAACTGATCGACGGTCATTGGAATCGCCCCCTGGTTGTATTTGTAATTCTATTATACTTTTTTTACCGGAAAATGCAAGCCTATTTTGCTGCTTTATCAGCGAAAATTAACCCAAAGGACTGATTCAGCTTTTCTTCATGAACTGTGTATGGCAGTGCGGGCAGGTGATATTGATTTTCCCTCTGCCGCGCGGCACACGCAGCCATTGCTTACACTGCGGGCACTTGAAATACCGATGGGTTTTACGGTCCGCAAACCGGGCGCGGGCATTGCGCAGGCGGCCCGAAACCGGCCCCCACCAGCGCAGGAATTTCTGATTTTCCGCGTACCGCGCCTGGATATTGCGGGAGAACATGCGGAAGTAGCATAGGATGAGCAGCGCCAATATGAACATACCCATCCAGCCCCAGCCCGTGAGCATCTCGATCACAAGCAGAACCAGACCCAAAATCAAAAACGCGGCGTTGAGTTGGTCATTCCCATAGCGTCCGGCCATAAAACGGCGCAGAAAATCCATTATTCCTGGTCATCCTTTCTCACATGGTCAAAAATAAGTGCAAGCACCTCGTCGCGCCCATCCCCTTTTTCCGCGGAAAACGGGATCACGGGCACGTCCTCCGGCAGCAGCAGCGTCTGCCGGATCACCGCCAGATTGCCCTCCAGCTGGCTCTTTTTGATCTTGTCCAGCTTGTTGGCGATCACGACCCACGGCCGTTCCGACGCGCGGAACCACTCCGCCATGGTGATGTCATCCCGCGTGGGCTTGTGGCGGATGTCTACAATCTGAATGCCGAGCGTCAGCAGGCCCAAAGCAAAATAAGTCTCCATCAATTCGCCCCAGCGCTGCTGCTCGGCTTTGGAAACACGGGCATAGCCATAACCCGGCAGATCGACAAGATACATCTGCTTATCAATGACAAAATAATTGATATGGATGGTCTTGCCCGGCTGGGCGCTGACGCGCGCAAAGTTTTTGCGGTTCAGCAGTTTGTTGATGACCGAGCTTTTCCCCACGTTGGATTTGCCGGCAAATACGATCTGCGGCAGGCGGTCCGCAGGGAAATCGCTTTCCTTTACTGCAGAACGCAGGAATTCCACGTTGTGCAGATTGGGTTTTTTCCTTTCTTCCATACTCATTGCACCACCGTCGGCGTCGTTGTCTGGGTCTCGGTCTGCCGTGCGACCGGGCCGCCGCGCTGGCCCTTGCCGCGCTTTTTCGACCGCTGCGCGAAGTCGATAGCCGTCTCCATCACCGTGTCCATATGCGCTGCGGTGACAAAATGCACGTTCTCGCGCACCACCGGCTCGATATCCTGCAGGTCGGATTCATTATCCCGCGGGATGACCACGGTTTTGATGCCCGCGCGGTAGGCCGCCATGGTCTTTTCGCGCAGGCCGCCGATCGGCAGCACACGGCCGCGCAGCGTGACCTCGCCGGTCATCGCCACGTCATGGCGCACGGGCGCCTCGGTCAGCGCGGAGACAAGTGCGGTCGTGATCGTCACGCCCGCGGACGGGCCGTCCTTCGGCACCGCCGCCTCGGGGAAATGGATATGCAGGTCGTTGTCCTTGTAGAACATCGGGTCGATGGACAGCGACTCCGCGCGCGAGCGCACAAACGTCACCGCGGCCTTCGCGCTCTCCTGCATGACGTTGCCTAAATTGCCCGTGACCTCGATCTTGCCCGTGCCGGGCACAACGGCAACCTCGACCTCGAGCATCTCGCCGCCCACGCTCGTCCACGCAAGGCCGTTGACAATGCCGACTTCGTCCTTTTTGCTCACCACGTCGTCCTTATACGGCGCGGTCCCAAGCAGGCTTTCCAGATTCTTTTCGGTCACGGTCAGGCGCTTGCCGCCGTCCGCGATATGCTTCGCCGCCTTGCGGCACAGCTTGGCAAGCAGCTGTTCAAGCCGGCGCACACCCGCCTCGCGCGTATAGCCGGAAATCACCTTGCCCAGCATCTTTTCGGACAGCACCAGCTGGCTCTTTTCCAGGCCGTGCTTTTTCATCTGCTTGGGCAGCAGGTGATGCAGCGCGATCTGGCGCTTTTCCTCCTCGGTATAGGACGACAGCTCGATGACCTCCATACGGTCGAGCAGCGGACGCGGCACAGTCGAAAGGTCGTTTGCGGTCGTCAGGAACAGCACATCCGACAGGTCGAACGGCAGTTCAATATAATGGTCGCGGAAGGCGACGTTCTGCTCGGTGTCCAGCACCTCGAGCATGGCGGACGCCGGGTCGCCGCGGAAGTCGTTGCCCATTTTGTCGATCTCGTCAAGCAGAATCAGCGGGTTGGACGTGCCCGCGCGCCGCAGTGCGTCGATGATGCGGCCGGGCATCGCGCCGATATAGGTCTTGCGGTGGCCGCGGATATCCGCCTCGTCGCGCACGCCGCCCAGGCTCATGCGCGCATAATTGCGGCCCATCGCCTCGGCAACCGACTTGGCAATCGAGGTCTTGCCCACGCCCGGCGGGCCGACCAGACACAGCACCTGCCCCTTGAGGTCAGGCGCAAGCGTCTTGACCGCGAGGAACTCCATGATGCGCTCCTTGACCTTTTTCAGGCCATAGTGGTCGCGGTCCAGGATCGACTGCGCCGCGGCAAGGTCGAGGCGTTCCTCGCTCTTTTTGTTCCACGGCAGGTCGAGCACGGTGTCCAGATAGGTGCGCACCACGCCCTGCTCGGCGTTCGAACCGCCCAGCTTTGCAAAGCGGTCCACTTCCTTGATGAGCTTGTCCTCGCACTCCTGCGGCAGATGCAGGTCGAGCACGCGTTTGCGGTAGGTTTCCGCCTCCGCAGCCGTGTCCTGCTCGCCCAGCTCGGTCTGGATCACCTTGATCTGCTCGCGCAGGTAGTATTCGCGCTGGTTTTTATCCATCTGGGTCTTGAGTTCGTCCTGAATCTCGTTTTCGATCTTGAGGATTTCGGTCTCCTCGCCCAGCAGGCGGATCACCATTGCCAGCCGGCGGGTGACGTTCAGTTCTTCCAGGATTTCCTGCTTTGCCTCCACCTCGACCGAGAGGTTCTGCGCGATATAGTCGGCCAGCCAGCCCGGCTCGCCGCCCTCGGCCACGGTCAGCTCCATGTCCGGTGAGATGCGCGGCGCGTTCTGCGCATACTCGGCAAAGCGCTCCTGCGCGGTGCGGACAAGCGCCTGCGCGCGGCGTTCGGTCACGCCGAACGCATAATCCTGCAGCTCCTCCACCTCGGCATAGATGCAGTCGCCCTCGTGCTCGGGCATGGTGAACTGGTGCGCGAGCGCGCGCGCCCTGCCCTCGACCAGCACGCGGATATTATCGCCCGGCAGGCGCAGGATCTGCCGCACCATACATACCGTGCCCATCTGGTACAGGTCGCCGGGCGCAGGCGTGTCGGTTTTCAGCTCGCGCTGTGCAGTCAGGAAGATCGTCTGGCCGTTCTTCATCGCCGCCTCGAGCGCACGGATGGACATCATCCGGCCGACGTCGAAGTGGATAATCATATTGGGAAACGCCGTCAGCCCGCGCAGCGGCAGCACCGGCAGCCGGCTGAGCGCCGTTTCGTTTCTCTCTGTCATAATTTCTCTCCTCATGCGCGGAAAATCGCTTAAAACAATACCGCCCGCCGGCAAATACGGGCCTGCTGCCGCGCCGCGGCATTCTGGTGCGGTATTGCCGTGATAGCGTCAGTATAGTATATTTTTCGCGGTTTGTAAAGCGGCTGAATTTGATAATTCTGTAAAAAAAGCGGGCGAAACCCGTGTTCCGCCCACATTTCCTTCGGTTTTTACCGGTTATGCACTTTTGTTCGGCTGACGCAGCTTGCCCGCCGGTTCGTCCGGCTTTTTTGCCGCCGGCAGCGCCGCGCGCGCACCGTGGCCGATCAGGGGTTCGCTCTCCCCATCTACCACGCCCGGCGTAATCACCACGCGGTTGACCGTTTCGTCAGACGGGATGCGGAACATGATATCGGTCATCACGTTTTCCAGCACGCCGCGCAGGCCGCGCGCACCGGTTTTGCGCTCAAGCGCAATCTCCGCCACGCGGGTCAGCGCCTCCGGCTCGAACTCCAGCTCGACGCCGTCCAGCGCCAGCAGGGTCTGGTACTGCTTGACCAGCGCGTTCTTCGGCTCCTGCAGGATGCGCACCAGCGCCTCCTTGTCCAGCGTGTCCAGCGACACGATCGCCGGCAGGCGGCCGATCAGTTCGGGGATCAGGCCGTACTTCATCAGGTCGTGCGGTTCGATCTGCGCGAGCAGGCGGTCGGTCTGATCCTCCTGCTTGCCCTTGACCTCGGAGCCGAAGCCCATGCCCTGCTTGCCCGTGCGCTTCTGGATGATGCCTTCGATGCCGTCGAAGGCGCCGCCGCAGATAAACAGGATGTTGGTCGTGTCGATCTGGATAAACTCCTGATGCGGATGCTTGCGTCCGCCCTGGGGCGGGACGTTCGCCGTCGTGCCCTCGAGCATCTTGAGCAGCGCCTGCTGCACGCCCTCGCCCGACACGTCGCGCGTGATGGAGGGGTTTTCGCTCTTGCGGGCGATCTTGTCGATCTCATCGACGTAGATGATACCGTGCTCGGCCAGTTCCACGTCAAAATCCGCCGCCTGGATCAGGCGCAGCAGGATATTCTCCACATCCTCGCCCACATAGCCGGCCTCGGTCAGCGTGGTCGCGTCCGCAATGGCAAACGGCACCTGCAGCGTCTTTGCCAGCGTCTGCGCGAGCAGGGTCTTGCCCGAACCCGAGGGGCCGAGCATCAGGATATTGGATTTTTGCAGCTCCACCTCGGTCTCCGGGTGGTAAATACGCTTGTAGTGGTTGTACACCGCCACCGAAAGCGCGATCTTCGCGCGGTCCTGCCCGATGACATAGTCGTCAAGCACGGCCTTGAGTTCCTGCGGGGTGGGCAGGCGCTCGGGGCGCCCGGTTCCCTGATCCTCGCGGTCCTCCGGCGCGAAATCCAGTTCATCATCCAAAATGCTGGTGCATACGCCGATGCACTCGTCGCAGATATAGACCCCCGGCCCCGCGATCAGCTTGCGCACACGGTTCTGAGGCTTTCCGCAGAACGAACATTTCAGCATCTTATCATCGTCAAAATTCGGCATACAGCACCTCTATCCGGCATTCCGCCGGGCCTTTCTTTATCAATGCTTATCGAACACCTTGTCGATCAGGCCGTATTCCAGCGCTTCCTCTGCGGTCATGAAGTTATCGCGCTCGCAGTCCGCGGTGACGACCTCGACCGGCTTGCCGGTATTCTCGGACAGAATCTTGTTCATGCGCTTCTTGATGGTCTCAAGGCGCTTGAGATGGATGGCCATATCCGTGATCTGGCCCTGCGTACCGGCGGACGGCTGGTGGATCATGATCTCCGCGTTGGGCAGCGCATAGCGCTTGCCCTTTGCGCCCGAGGACAGCAGGAACGCGCCCATGGACGCCGCCATGCCGATGCAGATGGTGGACACGTCGCACTTGATATAGTTCATCGTGTCGTAAATCGCCATGCCCGCAGTGACCGAGCCGCCGGGGCTGTTGATATAGAGCGAGATATCCTTGTCCGGATCCTGCGCCTCCAGATACAGCAGCTGCGCCACGACCAGCGAAGCGGTCGTGTCGTTGACTTCCTCACACAGCATAACGATGCGGTCGTTGAGCAGGCGGGAATAGATATCGAACGAACGCTCGCCGCGACCGGTCTGCTCGATGACCATTGGGACTAAACTCACTTGGAAAGACTCCTTTCAGAAAGGTCGATGGAAGCGGTACGCTTCCATCGGACAGGATATGCCGGGCACAGCCCGGGCACATCCACAACGCAGGAAGGCCCCTGCCTGGCCGGGACCTTCCCCTGCTTCAGGGTATAAAAGCCGCGCACTGCCGCGGCTTTTCAGGAAGCCTGCACCGGGGCGCAGGCTCCTCCTTGCGCGGGGGACGGATTACTCCGCCGCCTCCTCCGCCTCAGCCTCGTCGGCAGCCTTTTTCTTTGCCGCCGGCTTCTTGGCCTTCGCATTCTTCTTGAGGAACTCGAGCGCATTGGAAATCTTCAGGTCGCCGGACAGCGCCTCCGCAGACACGATGGACTTGACCTTGTCAACCTCCATGCCATACTGCTCCGCCATCTTAGCATATTCCTCGTCAAGTTCCTTGTCGGAAACTGCGATATTCTCAAGCTCGGCAACTTTTTCCAGAGCCAGGCGGGTCTTGACCTGGCGGTCCGCCTGCGGCTGGAACATTGCGCGGAACGCGCCTGCCTCCATGCCGGACATCTTGAGATAATGCTCGAGCGTCATGCCCTGCATCTGGAGGCGGTAGCCGAAGTCCTGCACGATGGTATCAATCTGGCTTTCCACCATCGCCTGCGGGATGTCCGCCTTCATGTTCTCAATCACAGCGTCCAGGATTTTCTCCTCAAACGCCTGGTCTGCCGCCTCCTGGCGCTCCTTCTTCAGGCGGTCGGTGATTTCCTTCTTCAGGTCGTCCAGCGTCTCGCAGGTGTCGGAAACATCCTTGGCAAACTCGTCGTCGATCTCGGGCAGGATGGTCTCCTCAACCTTATGCACCTTGCACTTGAACACGGCTTCCTTGCCGGCCAGCTCCTGCGCATGGTACTCCTCCGGGAAGGTGACGACAACGTCCTTTTCATCGCCCGCCTTGCAGCCGATCAGCTGGTCCTCAAAGCCCGGGATGAACGCGCCGGAACCGAGGGTCAGCATGTGGTGTTCGGCCTTGCCGCCCTCGAAGGCAACGCCGTCCACAAAGCCCTCGAAGTCGATGTCAACCGTGTCATTCTTCTTGGCCTTGCGGTCCACGGTCTCGGTGCGCGCGTTGCGCTGCGCCAGACGGTTCAGCTCCGCCTTGACGTCCGACGCGAGGACCTTGACGGTCTCCTTCTCAACCTCGATGCCCTTGTATTCGCCCAGCTCGACCTCCGGCTCAACCGGTACCTTGGCGATGATGGTCAGGCCGCCCTCTTCCGCCGGGTCGCCCAGATCGACATCCGCGCGGCCAACCGGCTTGATGCCGGCCTTCTCAACCGCCATTTCCATCGCGTCCGGATATATGATATTGAAGGCCTCTTCAAAGAAAACGCCTTCGCCGTACAGCTTCTCGATCATCTTGCGCGGCGCGTGGCCCTTGCGGAAACCGGGTACCGTGATGTTCTTGCCGGTCTTCTTGAATGCCTTATCCTTCGCGGCCTCAAATTCCGCCTTGGTAATCTCGATCGTCAGGGCGACTACGCTGTGCTCCTGCTTTTCCGTGTTTTTCAGTTCCATGTTGCCAAACTCCTTACTTGAATACTTCTATGGTATCTAAGTTATTCTATCAGATTATTTTAGGGATTTCCACACTTTTTTCTATTTTTTCAAAAAAACCGGTGTAAAATCCACATGATCCCCCGAAACCAGCCTCCATTCGATGCCTTCGTGCATCCCCTCGACTGCCCAGCGCAGGCTGTCCGAGTGCAGGTGGCCGTAGATGCACCGGCGCACGCCGTATCGCTGCATCAGCTCGATCATCGGGCCGCAGCGGAAGCGCGCGTACAGCGGCGGGTAGTGCAGGAAGCAGATGATCTCCTCCGGGTTCCCCGCCGCGCCGAGTTTGAGCGAAGCCTCCAGCCGCAGCAGCTCGCGGCGGAAGATTTTTTCATTGTGCGGGTCGGAGAAATCTTCCTCAAACGGCCAGCCGCGCGTGCCGCACAGGGCAGTGCTGCCGTAAAAGAAGCAGTTGTTGTGCAGGAAATCCATGGTGGCAAACCCGTTTTCGTCAAAAAAACGATGCATTTTCGACGCCGTCTCCCACCAGAGGTCGTGGTTCCCTTTGAGGATGATCTTTTTGCCCGGCAGCGCGTCAATCAGCGCAAAATCGCTCTTCGCCTCCGCGAGGCTGATGCCCCAGGAAATGTCCCCGCCCAGCACAACCGTATCCTCCGGCGCAACGAGCGCCTTCCAGCGCGTCACAATCTTGTCCGTATACCCCTGCCAGCGGCCGCCGAAAATATCCATCGGCTTTTCCACTCCCGTAGCCAGATGCAGATCGGCCAGCGTATACAGCGCCATGCTTACAGGTCCTTCAGCAGGCCGACCGTAGAAAGGATGTCGGCCTTGTCCACCACGCGGTCAAAGCGCGGCGTCTTGCCCGCCAGAGCGGCGAGCGGCGCGGGCGCCGGTACGCCCGTCAGCCCGGTCAGCACGTCCAGCTGGGACACGTCGTCCTTTTCAAGCGTGCCGCCGAGCGCCTCGATCACCGACCGGCAGAATTTGAACGGCGAAGCCGTGGACGCGATCACGGCCGGGGTTGTGTCGCCCGTGCGTGCGCGGTAGTCCTCGTACACGCGGACCGCGACCGCCGTGTGCGTGTCGCACAGGTAGTGCTCGTTTTCCCAGAGCTTCCTGATGGTCTGCGCGGCCGCGCTGTCGTCGCAGCAGCCCGCGTCAAAGTCCTTCTCAATCTTTGCGAACACATCCGCCGCCACCTGATAGCTGCCGCCCTTTGCGAGCTGGTCCATCAGGTCCGCGACCAGCTTGTCGTCGTAATCCGACGCGAAGAACAGCAGGCGCTCGAGGTTGGACGAGATCAAAATGTCCATCGAGGGCGAGGTCGTGGTGTAGAAATCGCGGTTTTTATCATAGCTGCCGCCCTTTTTGAAAAAGTCGGTCAGCACGTTGTTTCGGTTGGAGGCGCAGATCAGCTTGTTCACCGGAAGGCCCATCTGCTTTGCGATATACGCGGCCAGGATGTTGCCGAAGTTGCCGGTCGGGACGCAGATGTTGATCTTGCCGCCCATCCCCACCGCGCCGGATTTCACCATATCGCAGTAGGCGGAGACGTAATACGCGATCTGCGGCGCCAGGCGGCCCCAGTTGATCGAATTGGCGGACGAGAGCATCATGCCGTCCTGATCGAGCGCGGCGCGGGTCTCTTCATCCGTGAAGATGCGCTTGACCGCGCTCTGCGCGTCGTCAAAGTTGCCGCGGATGGCGACGACCTCGACGTTTCTGCCCTCCTGCGTCACCATCTGCAGCTTCTGCATGGGGGAAACGCCGTCCACCGGGTAGTAGACCATGATTTTGGTGCCCTCAACGTCGTGGAAGCCGTCGAGCGCAGCCTTGCCCGTGTCGCCCGAGGTGGCGACCAGGATGCACGCCGTGCGCGTCTCGCCCGTCTTGCGGAGCGAGGCGGTCAGCAGGTGCGGCAGCATCTGCAGCGCCATGTCCTTGAACGCGCAGGTCGGGCCGTGCCACAGCTCGAGCATGTGCTTGCCCCCGTCCAGCGCCACGACCGGCGCGGTGTCCGCCCCGCCGAACTTGTCGTCCGCGTAGGCCTTGGCCGCGTAGTCCGCCAGCTCCTCCACCGAAAAATCGGTCAGGAACTTGCCGAGGATGAGCGCCGAGCGGCCCTTGTAGTCCAAGTTCGCCAGCGCGTGCCAGTCCTCCGCAGTGAGTGCGGGAAAAGACGTCGGGCAGTACAGGCCGCCGTCGGGCGCGATGCCGCTCGCAATCGCATAGGCCGCGGAGACCTTGCGGGATTTGTCCCTTGTGCTTACATATTCCATAAAAACCTCCGGTTTGCCGCGGACACAGCGCGTGCCGCGGTGTTTTTTATCTTTTACGCACCTTGCGGCGCGGAATCTACGGTTTCTTACAGCATCCGCCGGATGAATGCCGCCGCATTGTCGTAAAACAGGCCGTTCACCGCGCGTTCGGTGTAGCCCAGCGCGAGCATACGGTCGGCAAGGCGGTACATATCGCCCAGCCCGTCGATGCCGGCGGGCAGCGCGTCGCAGCCGTCGAAATCACAGCCGAGCGCGACGGTTTTCTCCCCATACAGGCCGAGGAAACGCTCGATATGGTCGATCGCGTCGTCGATCACCGAATCGCTCTGCCGCACGAGGAACGGGGTGTACAGATTGACGCCGACCAGCCCGCCCCGCCGTGCGATCTCGGCAAACTGCCGGTCGGTCAGGTTGCGCGGGTGGCGGCACAGCGCGCGCGAGTCGCTGTGCGAGGCGGCAAACGGCCCGTCGATCGTCTCGCACACGTCCCAGAACCCCTTCTCGGACAGGTGCGACACGTCAACAATGATCCCCTTTTCCGCGCAGTCCCGCACAAGCTGTTTCCCTTTTTCGGTCAGGCCCTCATCCTGGTCGATCACGCAGGAGCAGCCGTAGCGGCTGCGGTAATTCCAGGTGATCGTAATCAGGCGGATGCCCGCGTCATACGCAAAATCCAGCGCGTCCGGCCGATCGGGCAGCAGCTCCGCGCCTTCGATGGACAGGAAGGCCGCCGCCTTGCCCGCCTGCGCCGCGGCTTCCAGATCGTCCGCCGACCGGCAGAACATCAGCCAGTCCTGATTGGCCGCGAACTCCTGCTTTGCGGTTTGCAGCATACGCGCAAGCCGCGCATCCTCGGGTGTGTCGAGCAGGCAGTCCCGCCCTTTCGCCGCCTCCGCGGACGGCGCGCGCGCCCCGCAGAACAGCGCGAAAAACTGTGCGTAATGGTCGTACCGCCGCGCGGCGGCACGGTTCACGTGCAGGTCGTTTTCCCGCAGGTGTCTGCCCGTCTCGCAGCATTCATACAGGGTGTCGCAGTGCAGGTCGAACAGCTTCATTCTCACCCTCCAAAGGCGTTTTCCAGATGGTTGATGCGCGGCGGGACGGGCGCGCCCTCCTCGCCGTACACCTCGATCACGTCAAAGCGCGGCTGCTGGCCGCCCGGATGGCTTTGCAGCCATTCCTCGGCCGCCGCAAGGATGCGCGCCTGCTTGGCAGGCGTCACATACTCGCGCGCCGCGGCAAAGCGGCTGTTTTTGCGCGTCTTGACCTCGACAAAGACAATATATTTCCCATCCTGCGCGATGATGTCGATTTCCCCAAATCGGGTGCGGAAATTTGTGTCCGCAATCGTCCAGCCGCGGCGCACCAGAAAGTCCCGCGCGGCCTGCTCGCCCCATGCGCCCTTCATCGCGGCGCATCCGGATGCTTTTCGTAAAACTTCTTGAGGAAGGTCATCCGGTGGATGGGGCACGGCCCGTGCGCCAGCAGCGCCTCATCGTGCGCCTTTGTCTCGTAGCCCTTGTGCTTTTCAAAGCCATAGGCCGGGTACTGCTCGGCAAACTGCCGCATCAGGCGGTCCCTCGTCACCTTGGCGAGGATGGACGCCGCTGCGACCGAGGGCACCTTCGCATCCCCGGATACCACGCATTCGTGCGGCAGGCTCAGCCCCTCCGAGCGGTTGCCGTCCACATAGACAAAGTCCGCCGGGCTGGTCAGCCCCTCGACCGCCTGCCGCATCGCGCGGTAGGTCGCCTGTAGGATGTTGATCTCGTCGATGGTCTTTTCGTCCACCAGCGAGACCGACCACGCGAGGGCCTTCTCGGTGATGACCTCAAACAGCGCCTCGCGTTTTTTCTCGCTGAGCTTTTTGGAGTCGTTCAGGCCCTCGATCTGGATGCCGCCCGGCAGGATGACCGCCGCCGCGCACACCGGACCCGCGACCGGCCCGCGGCCGGCCTCGTCCACGCCGCACACCGCCGAAAAGCCCTGCGCCCACGCTTTTTCTTCAAATTCCCATGTCATGACAACGACCTCTTTGGAATGGAGAATGTAAAATCAAGAATAGAGAATTCCTCCCCCTCCTGCAATGGAGAATGGAGAGTGGAAAATGGAGAATTCTCCGCGCGCCGCAGCGCGCCATCCAATCGAAAATCCGGATGAAATCAAGCGAAATCCGGATTTTCATAAAAAGTGCAGGCTTTGCCTGTACTTTTTATACAGGAGCGGAGAAAAGTGTGCCCAATGGGCGCGCTTTTCGAAGCTTTGGACGCATCCGCGCCCTGCGCGGTGCGTCCTCTTCGATTAAAACCGTGGTTTTAATCGACATTTTCGAGCGTAATCCGCCCCAGCACGCCCCCGCGGAACTCGTCGAGCAGGATGTGCGCCATGCGTTCGGTGTCGATCTCGCCCCCGCGCAGCAAAAAGCCGCGCCGCCTGCCCGCCTGCTGCAGCAGGTCATAACCCAGGAAATCGCTCTCCTCCGGGATGGTAACGCCGTAGCGCTCGATGATCGCCTGCGGCGCCTGCACGGCCAGCAGCTCCATCAGCTTGCAGCCGAGCGTTTCCACGTCCAGGATATCGTCCTTGATCGCGCCCGTGCAGGCCAGCAGGATGCCCACGCGCTCGTCATCGAATTTGGGCCACAGGATGCCGGGCGTGTCCAGCAGGTCAATGCCGCCCGCCACACGGAACCACTGGCTGCCGCGCGTGACGCCCGGTTTGTCCGCCGCCTTGGCGGACTTGCGCCCAAGGATGCGGTTGATGAAGGTGGACTTGCCCACGTTCGGGATGCCGACCACCATCACGCGCACCGCCTTGCCCACAAGGCCTTTTTCGTTCCACTGCGCAATTTTGTCCGCCAGCAGCGTGCGCACCGCGTTTGCAAACGCCTGGGTGCCCGTACCTGCGCGGCTGTCGGTCTCGATGACCGCCATGCCCTGCTCGCGGAAGTGCTTCGCCCACTCCGCGGTCCGCTTCGGGTCGGCCAAGTCGATGCGGTTGAGGATCATCAGACGCGGTTTGCCCGCAGCGATCTCATCCATATCCGGGTTGCGCGACACCTGCGGGATGCGCGCGTCCACCACCTCGCAGACCGCGTCCACCTGTTTGATATACTCCGCCATCTGCCGGCGGGTTTTGGTCATATGCCCGGGATACCATTGAATGTTCATAAGTTAAGCCACCGATCCAAATTCACTGAACGGATAAACCACGGCCAGCACATGTCCCAGGATATGCCGTTCACCCACCATGCCGAGACGCGCGTCACGGCTGTCCGTGGAATAGTTGCGGTTGTCGCCCATCACAAAGACGCTGCCCTCGGGCACGGTCTGCGGATAGGTCATATTCCCCATTTTCTCCAGAGTGTTAATCTTTTCCGCGATATACGGCTCGTCAAGCACCTCGCCGTTCACTATCACGTCGCCCGTAATCGGGTCGATGTCGATCGTATCGCCGCCGGTCGCGATGATGCGCTTGACAATCGGCTGGTCGCCGTAAAAGCCTTCCTTGCGCAGCACGACAATGTCCCCCTTTTCCGGCGTGTAGTTCAGGTTGCTGACCAGCATGATGCTGTGATCCTGCAGCGTCGGGTACATGGACGTGCCGTCCACGCCGATCAGGCGCACGAAAAAGGTGAATACAACGACAAAAAATATCAGCACGGTCATCAGGGACTCGCCCCAGCTGAACAGTTCGCTGGAGAAACGCCCCTCCGGTTTCTTTTTCTCCCTGGTCTGGGTTTCCTGCATCGTGATTCCTCCAAAAAAAGATATGCATACGGTTTTATTATAGCCGCAGAACATCGTGAGCGCAAGGAAAAAACAGAAATTCATCCGCCGCGCCCTTGCGGCTCCCGCCGTGCTATGCTAAAATGAAAATATAAGATGCCGTCATACCCGTTCCCGGAAAGGGGGATTTTGCATGCATCACCTTTACGCAGCAATCCGCAAATGGAATTTCTGGCAGGTTTTCGGATATTGGGGCATCCTCTTCCTTGTGTCCGATCTGGTCAATGAGTTTATCATCCGCAGCTGGCTGCTGACCGATATGGTGCAGGTGCTGCTGGGCATTTTCCTGCTGTTTTTCCCGTCCTGGCCTGTACAGCTGGGTTGGCGGCATTCGGAAAAGAACTGCCGCCGGATCATCCGTTTTGCCGCCGTGCTGGAGATTGCAGGTTCCTTTCTGATCCGAAGAAGTTTCTGACTGTGCTGAATCATAATGCAAAAACGGGGAGCAAATGCTCCCCGTTTCCGTTTGGTCTGCAATTTTTTAGATCTTTTCTGCAACCTTGGCAGCCTTGCCTACGCGGCCGCGCAGGTAGTACAGCTTGGCGCGGCGGACCTTACCGTTGCGCACAACCTCGAACTTTGCAACGTTCGGGGAGTGTACCGGGAACGTCTTCTCAACGCCAACACCGTAGGAAATACGGCGCACGGTAACCGTCTGATTGACGCCCGCGTGCTTCTTGGCAATGATAATGCCCTCAAAAATCTGAATACGCTCGCGGTTGCCTTCCTTGATCTTCGCGTGTACCTTAACGGTATCACCGATCTTAAGCTCCGGCAGGTCGCTCTTGAGCTGCTGCTCGGACAGTACTTTGACCAGATCCATCTTTCTGTCATCCTTTCGTCTTAGACATTCTTGCCCTATTTTCCCTACAAATAAGCAGAGGAATGCCCGTGTTGCCGATATATGATATCACACCCCGGTTTATTTTGCAAGCATTTTTTCCGTAAAATGTTCAATTTTTTCTGTTTCGCTTGTTTTTCCGCCAAATCATAGTATACTGATAATGACTCTATTTGTAAAGGAGCGCAAAACCATGTGGGCTTATGAAAGCGTATTTTATCAAATCTACCCGATCGGGTTCTGCGGCGCGCCGCGCGTCAACGACGGTGTGCTGGAAAACCGCATCGCCAAGGTAGCGGACTGGGCGGAGCACATCGCAAAGCTCGGCTGCAACGCCGTTTACTTTTCCCCGATCTTCGAATCCGACAGCCACGGCTACGACACCCGCGACTTCCGCAAAATCGACTGCCGCCTCGGCACAAACAAGGACTTCGCCGCAGTTTGCGACACCCTGCACGAAAACGGCGTCAAGGTCGTGCTGGACGGCGTGTTCAACCACGTCGGCCGCGGCTTCTGGGCGTTCCGCGATGTGCAGGAGAAAAAGTGGGACTCCCCGTACAAGGACTGGTTCCACATCTCGTTCGACGGCAACTCCAATTACAACGACGGCTTCTGGTATGAGGGCTGGGAGGGCCATTACGAGCTGGTCAAACTCAACCTGAAGAACCCCGCGGTTGTACAGCACATCTTCGACTGCATCCGCCTGTGGGTGGACGAGTTCCATATCGACGGCCTGCGGCTGGACGTTGCCTACTGCCTGGACAAGGACTTCATCCGTCAGCTGCGCGCGTTCTGCGACACGGTAAAGCCGGACTTTTTCCTGGTCGGCGAACTGCTGCACGGCGACTACAACCAGTTTGTCGGAGACGGCATGCTGCATTCCTGCACCAATTACGAATGCTATAAGGGCCTGTACTCCTCGATGAACAGCATGAACCTGTTTGAGATCACCCATTCGCTGCTGCGCCAGTTCGGCCCGGAAAACTGGACGCTCTACCGCGGCAAGCACCTGCTGGGCTTTGTGGACAACCACGACGTGACGCGCATTGCGTCCATCCTGCAAAACCTGAAGCACCTGCCGCTTGTTTACGCGCTGCTGTTCGGCATGCCGGGCATCCCGTGCGTGTATTACGGCAGCGAATGGGGCGCCAAGGGCGAAAAGCACCAGGGCGACGACGCGCTGCGCCCCTCGTTCGAGGCGCCCGAGTGGAACGGCCTGACCGACTGGATCGCCGCGCTGGCCAAGGCGCACAAAGAGAGCAAAGCGCTGTGCTACGGCGACTTCAAGCAGGTCGTGCTGACCAACAAGCAGTGCATCTGGGAGCGCATTTATGAGGACGAGCGCGTGCTGGTCGCGGTCAACATCGACAGCGAGCCTTACACCGCGCACTTTGACGCAAAATGCGGCCGGGCGGAAGACCTGATTACCGGCCAGCCGCACGACTTCGGCGGCGGCAGCGAGCTGCCCCCGTATTCCGCGTTCTTCTGGAAGTGCGAACGGTAATCCCCAGCGAGACCCCTTGCCTGTGAACTGCCCCGGATTGTGCGGACAGTACAAAAAGGCCCCTGGTAGGAAATATTGAATTTCAGCAGGAGAGGCATCGCGCCAGCGGTGCCTCTCCAGTCTTTAACTGGATGCGCTCATAGTTGCCAAAATGGATGTAGCGGTCAATCATCTCATTGGCCTCGCAGAATGAGGCCGGTTTATGGCGGTAGATACACTCTGTCTTGAGAATGGGAAAGAATTTTTCTGCCATAGCGTTATCATATGGGTTTGCTCGTCTTGACATGGATGGCGTAATGCCATAAGATTTTGTCAGGTTGAAGTATGCTTGCGAGGTGTACTGGAACCTCTGGTCGCTGTGGAGCTGCAACTCCGC
>USSI01000012.1 GCA_900557315.1 uncultured Butyricicoccus sp.
GGAATGCTCTGCGATGACCTTTCGTGTTCCCACCTCTGCCGCCATATTAAACGGAACTTCCTGGTCGAACCAGGGCGTATGTACCATTCTTGGCTGTTCATTTTCGATATAGCCCAGGGCGCTGGGGATGATGTAGCCCACACAGTCGATCATGCGAATCCGCATTCGGGCATTGTCTCCCAGCGTCAGTTCCACAGCATCTTCCGGGATGAACTTCGGCTCTGTGGTCATGATCGTTCTGCCGGCGGCGGATTGGGGCAGCTCATCCGTGGCACGTTCTTTCCACGCCTCGTTCTGGATGTTGGGGATGACCAGCTGTTCCATGAACCGTTTGATGAAGGTGGACTTTCCCGAACGCACCGGACCGACCACGCCTACATAAATGTCGCCGCCTGTACGGCAGGCAATGTCCTCATAGATCGTATTTGCCATAGTTGCTGTACCTCCTGCCGTTACTGCACAATGGGGATGAAGAGCATCCCTGCTGTGGTCAGCTGTTCGTTTGTCAGATCGTTTTCCTCCATGATCGCCCCGACGCTGGTGCGGCACCGTTTGGCGATATCCCAGACGTTTTCATGCTCTACGCCGTAGTACAGCTTGAGTGCATAGTCGCCGTCCCGTACCAGCTCCGCAATATATTTGCCGATCTGACGGTCCGCGTCGGTAATCTTCGCCGGAGGGGACTCCGGCAGCGGCTCCCACGAGCACAGGAAGCCGTCGATCTCGGAAACATGCACAAAGCTCTCGCCGAACGTGCGCGGCATGTTCGGGTTGACCTCCGCAATCACGGTCTTCGCGGACTTGACCGCCTGTGCACCATAGTCGCAGGACAGGCCGAGCGACACATACCCGCGCTCGTCCGGGGGCGAACAGGTAAACGCGAACACATCCACCGGCAGCGTCCCATCACGGAACAGGCGGGGGATATCCGAGAAGAACACCGGCGTATAATCCGCGCGGTGCTCCGCGATCGGCTTGCGCGCCGCGCCGCCTACGAACAGCGCGTTGTGGCGGAAGTGGCTCTCCATCCCGGGCTGCATATACTCGCCCGTGCCGAGGTACACCATGTGCGCCACCTCGACATTATGGAACTGCTCCGCCATGCGCGCCATCGTGCGCTGGAAGATAATCGGCTCGCCTACCGCATGGCCGAACACCACGCGGTCCCCGTCATGGATCACGCTCACCGCCTGCTCCGGCGTCATCGTGTGTTCTTTATAATACTTTCTCCAGTCCATTCTTTGCCCTCCCGCTTAATATGCCGCGCGGTAGATCGCAAGGATATCCTCCTCGGACAGCTCTACATAGTTGTTGCCGAGCAGGCGCTGCTGGGTCTCGATCACGTTGTGCGCAAATTCCGGCAGTTCTTCCGCCGTGACGCCGTGCTCATGCAGCGGCCCCTTGAGCAGCACTTCGTCCATCAGGCTGTACAGCTTTTCGAGTGCGAATACCGGCTCCACGTCCAGTTCCTTCGCCAGCAGCTCTTCCAGCTGGTTGAGCTTGCCGATCGGTTTCTTCTCCTGATATTTGCGCATCACGTCCGCAAACATCAGCTGGTTGGCCTGCCCGTGCGGGATGTGGTGTACGCCGCCGAGCGGATACGCCATCGCGTGTACTGCCGCGCAGCCCGCATGGCCGAACGCAATGCCTGCATAGTTGGACGCGCGCAGGAACTCCAGCGCATGCTTCTTCCAGCCGTCCTTGCTGCCGGACGCCACCGCATCCTTCCAGCTGCGCAGGATCATTTGCAGCGCCTTTTCCGAGAACATCTCGCTGATCGGGCACGCATTCGGGCTGAGGTAGCTCTCCACCGCGTGTACCATCGCGTCGATCGACGAGGTCGCAAACACCTGGTACGGCAGGCTTGCCAGCATCGCCGGGACCAGCGCCGCCTCATCCGCGAACATCGAGGGGGACACCAGGCCGACCTTGACGCCCTTGGTGGTGCGGTTGATGATCGAGATATTGGTCACCTCGCTGCCCGTGCCGCAGGTCGTCGGTACGATAATCAGCGTATGTTCCTTTTCCAGCGACGCCATGCGGTCATACAGGTCGTCCACCTTGTCTTCCGCACGCGCAACCGTCAGCACCTTTGCGATGTCGATGACCGTGCCGCCGCCCACCGCTACAATGCGGTCATAGTCCTTGCCGCGCAGGTCGTCCAGGATCGCGTCCACCATCACGTCGGTCGGCTCGCCCGCACCGTACTTCTCCTGGAAGCAGGTGTGGCACCCCAGGTCCAGCTTCGCAATCGTGGGGTTGTAAATATATTCGTTCGTCAGGATCAGGTCGCGCGCGCCGAGCTTCAGCTCGTTTGCGAGCGTGCCGAAATCTGCATATTCCGCTATGGATGGGATCAGCTGAAAGGCTTTCATTGTTTTTTCCCCCTTAAATCAGATTTCCGGGAAATACTTGGCGTCCGGCGCGGTCACCCACTCGTATTCCTTGACAACCGTGGTGACGATGTTCTTGTCGTCCTGCAGGCGGATGCACCACAGGTAGTACTCCGCATAACCGGGCGCTGCCGCCTGCGAATGGGTTACATTGCAGGGCATACCGGTCAGGTCGTTGTGCTTTACCTTGTAAGCGTCGTCGCCGTACTCCGCCAGGCCGTAGCCATTCTCCGGCAGGAACTTGTAGTAGTACATCTCCGGCTCCACGTGCTGGTGCGGCGGGTAAGAGGACCACTTGCCGGGGAAGTGTACGACTTCGCCGATGAAGAAGTTGGTCTCCGGGCAGTTGGAGCGGTCGAAGAAGGTGCGCACCATGCGGGTGGAGCACTCGTTCATCTGGCCCGCGCCGCGCTCCTCGTTCGCGCACAGGCAGTCCTCCGGACGCATCAGCTTTGCTTCGAAGCTGCGCCCATTCTCCGTACGTGCAACAGCGACTTCGGTCTCGGACTCTGCAGTGATGGTTACCTTGGTGTTCTCCGGCACGTGCAGCAGGATCGCACCCTCATGGAAGCAGTCAACGGTCTCGGTCTTGCCGTCCCACGCGAAGGTTACCTTGCCGGAGAGCAGGTCGTAAACAACCTCCTGCGCATAGTCAAAGTGCATCACGTCGCCCGCCGACATCTTCACGACGCCGAACTCAAGCCCCATCATTTCCGGGTTCTCCACCGCGGAAACCATCTTGTTGTAGCCCTTCTCAAACGGGCCTTTGCTGGTGTATTTCATGGGTTTTCGCTCCTTTTCCCAACTTCGAGTAGCAAACAGCCGCCCGCTCTGAACGGGCGGCTGTGCCTGGAATCTGATTATATATGGTTAAGTACCGGGCTTTCCCCTTCCTCCTGATACCATCCCGCGCAGCGCGCGCTGCCCTGCACGCCCTGCTCTCCGGACGGCGTGAGAGAAAATAGTTTCAGAGAATGCAATGGGCGTTCAAGCCATGGAAGAAGAAAAGGGAATAACAGGTGTATGCCTCAGTACATTCTCGCCTCTGCGAGGTGGTCGTCAATGCGCTTGCGCGCTTCCTTCACTTCGTCAGACTTGGAGGTGGAAGCTACGCCGATGTGCCACCAGGACTCATAGCCTTCCGCCATGGTCTTCGGCAGGACCTTCGCGTCGATGATGCACGAGCAGGTCTCCTTCTTCGCATCCTGGACAGCCTTGCGGAACTCTTCCGGGGTCTTCGCGTAGAACGCCTTCATGCCGTAGCCTTCGCCTACCTTGCCGAAGTCCGTGTAGCAGTACTTGCCGTCCAGCTTGCCCGTCTCCTCGTTGCGGTGGCGCATCTCGGTTGCCAGCGAGCCAACGCCGTTGCCCATCTGCAGGTTGTTGATGCAGCCGAATGCTGCGTTGTCGAATACAACGATCGTGATCTTGGCGTTCTCCTGGATCGCGGTCGGGATTTCGGAGTTGAGCATCATGAAGGAGCCGTCGCCAACCAGCGCATAAACTTCCTTGTCCGGCTCAGCCAGCTTGGAGCCCAGCGCACCAGCGATTTCGTAACCCATGCAGGATGCGCCGTATTCCATGTTGTAGGAATCCTTCGCGTCGGTCACCCACAGGCGCTCGAGGTCTGCCGGCAGCGAGCCTGCCGCTGCAACAACGATCGCGTCGTCGTCGATCTCTTCACGCAGGATGCCGACTGCATTGGACTCGGTGATGGTGCCGCCGATGTCGTTGATGTAATCGGTCATGATCTTCTCGGTCCAGCTCGGTACGCACGGTACGAACTTGCCTTCGCCGAAGCCTTCGCCATGATACTGGACGCCCAGTACGCGCAGGCGCTCTTCTTCCCAAACCTTGCGGATGTTCTCGATCTCGTCGGTGTAAGCGGTCTTGTAGTTCGCTTCCTTCAGCTTCGCCATAACCGCCTCGAGGGTAACCTTCGCGTCGCCTACGCAGCGGGTCGCGTCCAGCTTTTCCGCATGGAACTCGGAGGTGTTGATCGCCAGGACCTTGATGTCCGGGTTGCGGAACAGGACCCACTTGGAACCGGTGACGAAGTCGTTGAAACGGGTGCCGACGCCGATTACCAGGTCGCAGTCCTTGCACAGCTCGTTGGCTGCCAGGCCGCCGGTGACGCCGATGCCGCCGACAGAAAGCTCGAACGAATCCGGCAGAGCGGAGTGGCCGGCCTGGGTCTGGGATACCGGGATGTTGAACGCCTTGCAGAACTCCATAACGGTCTCGCCGGCTTCGGAGTAACGGACGCCGCCGCCGGAGATGAGCATCGGCTTCTTGGATGCCTTAATCATCTCAACCGCCTGGTTCACCTCGTAGTCGTCCGCTACGCGGCGGGCAACGTGATGGACGCGCTTCTGGAAGAAGTAGTCCGGATACTCAAAGCTTTCGCCCTGTACGTCCTGCGGCAGGGAGATAACAGCGGTGCCGCAGTTTGCGGTGTCGGTCAGCACGCGCATTGCGTTGACCATCGCGCTCATCACCTGCTCCGGGCGCGAAATACGGTCCCAGTACTTGGCAACCGGCTTGAAGCAGTCCGACGCGGTCATCGACAGGTCGGTCGGTACCTCCAGCTGCTGGAGCACCGGGTCCGGCTGACGGGTTGCGAAGGAGTCCGACGGGAACAGCAGAAGCGGGATGTTGTTAATGGTAGCGGTGAGGGCTGCGGTTACCATGTTCGCCGCGCCGACACCGATCGAGGACGAGCAAGCAATGATCTTGCGGCGGTTGTTCTGCTTTGCATAGGAAATAGCAGCGTGCGCCATGCCCTGCTCGTTGCGGCCCTGGTATACGCGGAGATGGCCCGGGTCCTCTTCCAGTGCCTGGCCCAGGCCGACTACCATGCCGTGGCCGAAGATGGTGAAGATGCCGTCCACGAACGGCTCTACTTTGCCGTCCATCTCAATGTACTGCTGGTTCAGGAATTTGACGATCGCCTGGCCAACTGTCATCTTGGTTTTGCTCATGTTTCTTCCTCCTTGAACTGTGTGACTCTCTCGGGCTTTTGGCTACCCTTGTTTGTTGTATATAGTGTATCATTTCCTGCCCCGGATTTCTTCTAACATCTTGGTTTCTTGCAAATCCTCAAATAACTTTTCGTTTGGGGGTTGGTTTTTGTGCAATTTCCTCATTTCTGTGAACCTTTCCGCGGTGCAAGCCGCAGTTTTTCTGTCTGCCGTGAAATCCGGCCCCGCCGGATTCACATGCGGATTTTTGAATATCTCGCTTTTTGCCGAGGCGTGTTGGCGCCCATACCGCATCCTTTCTGATTTGGAACAATTTTCCCATAAAAAAGGGCATTATCTCAAGATTTATGAAAATACCTGGTTTTTTACGTGCATTATTTTTCCTGTCTTTTCCACAGCGCCTGCGGGTTTTTTGTTTTATTGCGCCCGTGCCGCCGGCTGCCGGATAATATTCCAGGGATTTTTACAAATCCTTGCGAACCCACAGCAAACACATAAAACTGAAAGAAACAACGCAGAAAATTTGCTATCCTATATACAGTAAAAAAACAGAGCGGCCAACACCGCCCTGCTAAAACAATTCACTACATCTTCATTAATAAGGAGTGCATGATTATGTTGTACACCATTATTGCTCTGGCTCTGATTTTCCTCAATATGTACATTTCCGGCCGGGAAGTATATGCTGCCCCGTCCACTGGTACAGGCTATGACTACCGCTGATTCTGCTTTCCCTTTTCTTCTCTTTTTCTCTTTATCATCTGCGCCCCTTCCGATCCCGTCGGAAGGGGCGCCCTTTTCCCCGCGGACAGGGAAAAACAGGCTGCACAGTTCACCCGCTGTGCAGCCTTTCGTTTTTATTCTTTATTCTTTTTGCGCCGGCCCCTTGCGCCCGTCTTTTTCTCGTTCTGCGTGACAATATAGTTCTGGCGGAACTTGTTGGGCGGCATGCCGACGTTTTTGGTAAACTGCAGATTAAAATAGCTCTGTGTATCGTAACCCACCATCTCGGCAATGCGCGTAATCGGCAGGTCGGTCGTAATCAGCAGGGGGCGGACGGATGCGGCGGCGCAGGAGATACTGCACCGGGGAATACCCGCTCATCTGCTTGAATACATGGGATAAATAGTACGGGCTGATATTCAGCGCCTCCCCCATGCTCTGCAGGGTGATCGGCTCGGTATAGTGTTTATCAATATATTCTTTAATACGCCGCCCCAGCACCGGAGGCTCTTCCACCGGTTTGTCCTTTTCGGCGTCCGCCCCCTCGGTTACCGCGAGCACCTTGATAAGCAGCGCATGCATCAGGCTGTTGCAGAACGCCTCAGCCCGCGGTTCATCAGCAACCAGGTTCTGGAACATCATCTCAAACAGGACGCGAAGCTCACCAAAGCTGCGTCCGGTTGGGAATACATAGCCTGCATCCTGCGCAATGAGCATATTGGGACGCAGGCCGGGCATATGCAGCCCGCCGATGGCGACGCAGTAGCTGCCGATCTCAATATCCGGCCCGGATATCTCGTCGTGCACCACGCCCGCGTTGTACACGAGCAGGTCGCCCGGCTGGATGAAATATTTTTTATCGTGGATCAGATATTCACTCGACCCGCTGCAGATCAGGATAATCTCGACAAAGTCCTCGTGTGCGTGCATCACACGCGGATGCGCGCTCGCATCCGGGCGGATGTCGCTGACATAGAGCAGCTTCGGGTGATTCTCGCCGATAAAAACGGGCTGGGGGTCTTTTTTTACGAAGCATTGTACATTCAGCGGATTTTGCTGCGCCATGTTCGGTCTCCTTTATCTTTTTTATATATTATAGCACAGCTTCCGCTGCCTGCAGTAGCAAAAGTTTGCTTTTTTCCCCATCTGCACCGCGCGCTTATTCCTTGTCTTTTTCCGGGCCGTCCTCCTCGCTCTGGAACGACCGCCGGAACTTTCCGGGCGGCATCCCGACATTCTTCTTAAACATCGCATTAAAGTGGCACACGCTGCTGTAGCCCAGCCGGTCGGCCACCTCCGCGATCGGCAAACTGGTGTTCATCAGCAGCTCCTGCGCCTCACCGATGCGCCGCTTCATCACATACTGCATCGGCGGCACACCGAACTCCTGTTTAAATACATGCGCCAGGTAGTACTCGCTCACTCGCAGCCGGTCTGCTACCATGCGCAGGGTGAGCGGTTCGCTGTGGTGTTCATCCAGATAATGCCGCACCCGGTGCGCCAGCACAGAGGGCGCCTGTTCTTCAATAATCGCTTCATTCCGCGCGCGGCTGCGCAGCAGCGCCTGGGTCAGCAACAGCATGGAGCAGGCAAGGCTGCTGCACAGGTCTTTCAGATGTGCCGGGTCGGCCGAGAGCAGGTACATCATCTGCATCAGCGCTCCCACCTGCCCGGAAAGCTGGCCGCAGGAGACCACCGGGTTGGTCTTGTTATCAATCAGGCAGTTCGCCGGCAGCCCCTCCACCTGTACATTCGTCATTGCGACACTATAAGAATGGATTTCCCGTACAAGCGCGGGCTCCTCGCCATGCAGCACGCCCGCATTGCAAATCACAATGTCACCCCCGCGGATCGGATAAAGGCGATTGTCCACCATATATTGCCCTTCCCCGGTGTATACGTAAAACAGTTCCAGCTCGTTATGATGTGTATGCGGGAGATGGGATTGCTTGTTATTATTCACACGGTCAATGAGAATACAATTTACAAATTCCGGAAGCTGTTCCGCCTTCCATACCGACATTTGATCTCCTCCAACAATCACAAGATTTCGAAAGTCTTTGCCGAAATTTCGGCTGTTCCCCAGTCATGCCGCCCTTTTTTTCCACAAGAACACGCTAACGGCATTTCGCATTTTACGCTTATAATAATTGCATAAAGGATGCCAAAAGAGCAGAAAACACGTTTTAGAAGCAAGATAAGCATCGTTCTATACCCTTGTCCATCCTGCTGTATCCAGCATAGCACAACCTGCTTGTCAGCCGCTTCTAATATCCTGCTTTTTTCGCATGGAGAAAGAAGTCAACCCGTTTTACACAATGAAGGAGAGTGCATGAAAAATGAAAAAGGTACGCATTGGTCTGCTCGGCGCTGGCCGTATCGGCAAACTGCATGGTGAAAATCTGGCGCATTCCGTTCCGGAAGCGGAGCTGTACGCAGTCGCTGACCCGTTCATGAACGATGCAACCCGCGCCTGGGCTGCTGACATGGGCATCGAGAAGTGCTACGATGATCCGGAGATGATCTTCAGCGATCCGACGATCGAGGCTGTGTTCATCTGCTCCTCCACCAACACGCACGCTGAGTTTATCATGCGCGCTGCCAAGGCCGGCAAGCACATCTTCTGCGAGAAGCCGATCGACACCGATCTCGCGAAGATCGAGGAAGCCCTCGAAGCGGTAAAGAAGGCCGGCGTTAAGCTGCAGGTTGGCTTTGTCCGCCGCTTTGACCACAACCACAAGATGGTCCGCGACACAGTTGCTTCCGGCCGTCTGGGCAAGCCCAACATTGTTAAGGTTACCTCCCGCGATCCTGACCACCAGTCCATGGATTACATCAAGGTTTCCGGCGGCATCTTCATGGACATGACCATCCATGATTTCGATATGGTCCGTTACCTGGCTGGCAGCGAGGTTACCGAGGTTACCGCTTACGGCGCTGCGCTTTCCGGCGCCGGCTACGACCAGTATGACGACGTAGACACCGCGATCGTTATGATGAAGTTTGAAAACGGCGCGCTCGGCGTAATCGACAACAGCCGTGCTGCGCACTACGGCTACGACCAGCGCACCGAGGTCCACTGCGACAAGGGCTGCGTGCAGGTTTCCAACGACTTAAACGACCAGGCCATGATCTCGAGCGCTGACGGCGTTGAAATCTCCAAGCCCACCTGGTTCTTCCTCGAGCGCTACAACAACGCGTTTATCGCTGAGGCGAAGGCATTCACCGAAGCTGTCCTGAACAATACCGAGACGCCGGTAACCGGTTTTGACGGCCTGCAGCCGGTCAAGATCGCTATGGCCGCTGCAAAGTCCCTGAAGGAAGGCCGCCCGGTTAAGCTCGACGAAATCGGGTGAGCCGTATGCAGGATTTTGTCATCACCATCAGCCGTGAATACGGTTCAGGCGGGCATGACATTGGCAAACGGCTCGCCAGCCTGCTGGATATCCCGTTCTATGACCGCGAGGTCGTCGAACTGACCGCGAAAAAGCACGACCTTGATGAAAGCCGTCTCAACGAGATGGAGGACATGTCCAAGACCCCCCTGCCCTTTGGGCTGGGTGGTCTGGGCATCGCCCCGGACACGAACGACCGGCTGTTTATCATGCAGTCGCAGACCGTGATCGAGCTGGCTCAGAAGCCGTGCGTCATCGTCGGCCGCTGCGCGGACTTCGTCCTGCGCGAGCACCCCAACCGGTACAGCTTTTTCATCTACTCCGGCATCAAGCAGCGCCTTGCGCACGCGGAAAAGCATGCGTCTGTTTACAAAAACGCGAATGCGCAGACGGTCGCCCGGATGGATCGCCGCCGCGCCGCGTACTACAAGTACTACACCGGCCAGGAATGGGGTCAGCCCGCCAACTACCATCTGTGCGTGGACAGCGGGGTGCTCGGCTTATCCACCGCCGATGTGCTCGCCGCGTTTGTCCAGCTCGCTGAACAAAATAAAACGGAAGGGGCTAAGTAATGATGCAAACTGAAGCAACCGTAAAGACTACATCCGACTCCGCTCCGATTACCTGGGGCACCCGAATCTCCTATGGTTTAGGTGATACCGCCTGTAACATCGTTATGGGTATCACCACTGCGGTACTGACGCTGTTTTACACCGACTACGCTGGTGTCAATGTTGCGATCGTCGGCCTTGTCATGCTGATCTCTCGCATTTTCGACGGCACGTCCGACGTAATCATGGGTGTCATCGTAAACCGCACCAAGTCCAAATGGGGCAAGGCCCGTCCGTGGATCCTGTGGATGGCCATCCCCTATGCGCTCTGTACCATATCCATGTTCTGCATCCCGCAGTCGAGCGAGACCGTGCAGTTCTGGTACATCTTCGTCACCTATAACCTGACCACCACGGTATGCTACACCGCGATCAACGTGCCCTACGGCACCCTGTCCACCTTCATGACCCGTTCTTCGCACGAACGCGACCTGCTCTCCGTTATCCGTATGGGCCTGTCGCCCTTCGGCAAGATCATCGCCGTTACCTTCACCCTGCCGATCGTCAGAATGGTAGGCAACGACCAGGCGGCCTGGATCAAGGTCATGAGCGTTTGGTGCATCATCGCTGTCATCCTGCTGGCCATCTGCTTTGTCCGCTGCAAGGAGACCGTCAGCTTTGAGGCCCAGCAGACCAAGCAGCCCAAGGTTACCGCGGGCCGCAGCCTGAAGGCGCTGCTCGGCAACCCCTATTTCTGGGCAACGCTGATCCTGTGGGCAGTTACCTGCATCCACACCACCATCATCGGCACCGACCTGCCGTATTACTGCCGCTACGTACTGGGCAATGACAACCTGTACAGCTTCATCTACACCGCAGAGATTGTCGCTCTGATTGTCGGCGCATTTGCGTGCCCGATGCTGCTGAAGAAATTCAACAAGCGCGACCTGTCCCTGATCGGCTGCATCATTGTAGTTGTAGCCCAGGCGCTGATTATGGTAAATCCGACCAGCTTCGGCTGGCTGATGGCGATGACCATCATCCGTTCGCTCGGCCAGGCGCCGCTGACCTCTGTCGTATTCGGCATGATGGGCGACGTTGTTGAGTATGGCCAGTGGAAGAGCCATATCCGTCAGGAAAGCCTGATCTTCGGCGCCGGCTCGCTCGGTTTCAAGATCGGCACCGGTATCACCAGCGCGATTATGACCGCCCTGCTCGAGGGCGCGGGCTTCCTCAGCTCGACCACCGGCGGCACCGCACAGCCGGATTCCGCGCTGTCCATGATTTCTACCATCTTCCAGTGGGGCCCGATCCTGATCTGGGCGGTAGCAATCATTGTCCTGCTGCTCTACAAGCTGGATAAGATTTATCCGACCATTATGAAGGACCTTGCCGAACGCGAAGCGCGCGGCGAAATGTAAGGAGAATGCGAAATGCTGAAACTCGGTTTTAATGAAGCAACCTGCAAGGAAAACTCCTGCGTCGAAAAAGACCTGGAGCTGTGCGAAAAGTACGGCTACGATTACATTGAACTGCGTCTTGATATGCTCAAGGAGTACTTCAAGACCCACACCATCGACGACCTGAAGGCGTTCTTCGCAAAGAGCCACCTCAAGCCCTTTGCCTTCAACTCGATCGAAAACATCAACTTCTGCACGCCGGAAGAGTGGAAAGAGCTGGTTGAGCTGTTCACCTTCGGCTGCGAAGTGGCCCAGCAGATCGGCAACCCGTACATCATCGTTGTACCGACCGTTACTGCGGAAATCTGCACGAAGAACGAGAAGGAAGTGTTCGAGGACTCTGTCAAGGTGCTGGGCGAACTGGCTGACATCGCAGAGCCGTACGGCGTCAAGCTGTCCTTCGAGCCGATCGGCGACCGCAAATGGTGCTGCAACAGCGTGCGCCAGGCGCTCGAGATCGTGCAGGCTGTCAACCGCGACAGCGTCGGCCTGACGGTTGACTGCATCAATGTCTACCTGCACGACAAGTGCGCGGACGTTGACTTCATCCGCAAGGTGCCGAAGGATAAGCTGTTCGTATTCCACATCAATGACTGTGAGGACCTTCCGCTCGGCATCCTCGACCATTGCCACCGCCTGATGCCCGGCCTGGGCGCCATCCCGGTGCAGGAAGTCGCGGACGCAGTCAAGGCAGCCGGTTACGACGGCCCTGCCTGCCTCGAGCTGTTCCGCCCGGAATACTGGGCCATGGATGCAGAGGAAGTTGTCAAGATGGGCGCGGAAACCACCCGTCCCTTCCTCTAAAAGCAGGATTTTCAAAAATGGCGCTTGCATGGTACGTCGCCGGAAGGCGGCGCACCGTGCAAAATGCTGCATTATATTTTGATGTAAACCCGCATTCTCGTCACTTTTGCGAACTCCGCGCCGGTTTTATCGCTTTTTGAAACAAACCAAGAAGTTGAAAGACAACACGGCTTAAAACTGATAAACTGTAGGTACAGAGAGAGGAACGGCCCTCACATTATCAGAAAGGAAGGAATTCCAATGTTAGATCCGAACAAAGTCAAAATTGGTATTGCCCCCATCGCCTGGACCGAGGACGATATGCCTGAAATGGGCGCAGAAAACAGCTTTCTTCAGACCATCAGCGAAATCGCGCTGACCGGCTATGTCGGCACCGAGATCGGCTGCCAGTATCCCCGCGATCCCGCTGTCCTGAACAAGGAATTCGGCCGCCGCGGCATCTCCGCCATCACTGCATGGATCAGCACTTACCTCAACGAGCAGCCCCTCTGGTGGAACGAGCGTGCATTCGTTGACCATATGAACTTCCTCAAGTCCATCGGTGCAACGGTTATCAACACCTCGGATCAGTCCTTCTCCATCCAGCATCAGTGGAACACCCCGCTTTCCCGCAAAAAGGTGCTCAACGATGACGAGTGGGAAGTGCTCACCAAGGGCCTCAACCACCTCGGCAAAATCGCTTATGACAGCGGCATGAAGATTGTTTACCATCACCACATGACCACCACCGTACAGACCACTGCCGAGATCGACCGCATGCTCGCCATGACCGATCCGAAGTATGTCAGCATGATTTACGACACCGGCCACCTGACCTTCTCCGGCGAGGACCCGATCGAAATCCTCAAGAAGCACCACGACCGCATCGGCCACGTACATCTCAAGAACGTGCGCAAGCCCGCGATGGACAAGTGCTATGCTGAGAACAAGAGCTTCCTGCGCTCGATTCCGGAAGGCGTATTCACCGTACCCGGCGACCCGGAAGGCTGCGTAGACTTCCCGACCGTATTCAAGCTGCTCGACGAGTACAATTACGAGGGCTGGCTGGTCGTAGAGGCGGAGCAGGACCCGGCTAAGGCGAACCCGCTCGACTACGCCCGCATGGCGCGCGCTTATGTCAAGGAGCACACCGGCCTCTGATCCGGTCCATCCCAAATGCGCTGCCGCGCACAGGCCAATTATTAAAATTTAAACTTTGATATAAAGGAGTACATACCTATGAAAAAGCTGAAAATCGGTATCATCGGCGTTGGCCGTCTGGGCTATGAGCATGCCTGCAACATCGCCAACCGTGTTCCGGGCTCCGAGCTGGTTGCTATCGCTGATGCAAACTTCGACCGCGCAAAGCAGGTTGCAGAAGAGCTTGGCGTTACCGCTGTTTACAACGATCCGAAGGCGCTGTGCGAGGATCCCAATGTTGAGGCTGTTGCGATCATCACCAACACCGCTTCCCACGTTGAAATGATTAAGCTGGCAATGGACGCTGGCAAGCACGTATTCTGCGAGAAGCCGCTGGCTGACACCGTTGAGAAGTGCAAGGAAGCAGAAGCGATCATTGCTGCGCATCCGGACCTGATCTTCATGCTCGGCTTCATGCGCCGCTATGACCACTCCTATCAGGTTGCCAAGAAGAAGATGGAAAACGGCGACATCGGCGACGTGATCCTGGTTCGCTGCTACTCGCAGGACCCGATCTCCATCATCGAGGGCACCCTGGAGTACGCTCCCCGTTCCGGCGGCCAGTTCATTGATATGTCCATCCACGATTTCGACCTGATCCGCTGGCTGACCGGCTCCGAGCCGAAGAAGCTGTGGGCGATCGGCGGCTGCTACGAGTTCAAGCAGTACAAGGATTGGGACGACGGCGACAACGTCAGCGGCCTGATGCAGATGGAAAACGATGCAATGGCGTTCTTCTTCGCCGGCCGCGCTGCGGCGCACGGCTCGCACGTGGAGACCGAGATCGTCGGCACCCGCGGCACCCTGCGCATTGCGTCCGTTCCGACCGATTCCCTTGTTGAGGTTATGAGCCAGCACGGCGTATGCCGCGAGTGCTATCAGGACTTCATCACCCGTTGGCATGACGCTTATGTCACGGAGATGGAAGAGTTCTGTGACTGCGTAGCAACCGGCCGCAAGGCTACTCCGGGCGTGATCGACGGCACCCAGTCCACCAAGATTGCGTTCCGCTGCAAGGAGTCCTTCCTCAAGAACGAGCTGCTCACGCTGGAATAATTACCCTCTGAAATTCTCACCTATTCTCTCATATGCTGAAGGCGGAAGGGGAAAGCAAACGCTTTCCCCTTCCGCCTTCTCTTTTCCTGCCATGGCTGCTTCCCTGACGGGGCCTTTGTCCAGCCTTCCATCCGGACAGAGCGAAAGCAGTCCCTGCCCCCGGCTGTGCTCAGGGGGGATGCCCCCGCACAAAAGCAAAACCTGACGCATAAACGTCAGGTTTTGCTTTATCTTGTTCTGCTGTGCAGGAATCAGAACTGTGCGTACTTTGCAACGTGCGCCTTGGTGACTTCCGCCGACTTCTTAACGTTCTCCTCCTGGTCCATCTCATAGTACTCAGGACGGAAGATTTCGATCGTGCAGCAGTCGCCGTCAAAGCCGATCTTCTTGAGGGTATCCGCGTAGCGGGCGTGCGGCAGGCAGTCGCCCTCTGCGTCCGGCCACATACGCTTCTCGTCGTTGTTATAGTATGCGCCGCAGGGCAGGTCCTCGGTACCGTTCAGGTGCCATACGAAAATCTTCTTGCCGTCCGCCTTCTCGAGGGTATCCCAGCCGGAACCCATCGCGTAGAAGTGATACTGGTCGAGCGTTACGCCTACCATCGGGCTGCCGACCTCTTCCACGATTGCATAAGCGTCTTCAAAACGGTTGATCGTCATCGCCGGGGCGCCGCAGAACTCGAGGCTCAGCTTGATGCCGTGCGGCTCGCACTTCTTGACCATTTCCTTCAGCACAGCTACCGCATCCTCGCGGATTTCCTTGCGGGTCGGGGTCAGGCCGCGCTCTGCCATATCCTGGGAAGGAACGACAACGATCATCTTGCAGCCGAGAATGTTGCAGCGGCGGATGATCTCGTCAAGCTCCGCCATCACGGCGTCCTTCTCCTCCTGCGTCTGCTTCATGTTGAAGAAGCACAGCGCATTGTAGGACAGCATCTTCAGATGATGGGTCTTGAACCACTCGCCCATTTCCTCGAGGGTGACTTTACCTGCCTCCAGGTCACGGTTGAGGCACTCGGACTGGATGTCAATATAATCAAAGCCGTACTTCTCGCAGTACTCCAGGTCCTTCATAACCGAGTGATCTTTGCAGAAACGGTCATTGGCTTCGTTAAATCCGATTTTCATTGGAAACAACTCCTTAATGATGATAAAATAATGTCAATTTTGCCTTTAAGCAGTGCAGGCATCCGGGGCTTTGCAGCCCCGGATGCCTGAAAAAGAAGAGAAAAGAAGATTCTCTTTTCTGCACTGCATTACGCACGCTTTGCGTTCTTGCGCATATCCAGCACAACCGAGCCG
>USSI01000013.1 GCA_900557315.1 uncultured Butyricicoccus sp.
TCCAAAAAGCCGCTGGCGATCTACTACGCCATTGTGCTGGCGGTCCTGCTGCTGCGCCCGGTTGCGGACAGGCCGCTGCTGGCGTTCGCGCTGGGGACGGCGCTGTGCACGGCGATCGAATATGCGACAGGCAAATACCTGCTCACGGCGTATGGCCTGCGCTGGTGGGATTACAGCATGTACCCACTGAACATTGACGGGCTGGTCAGCCCGCTGACCTCGCTGCTGTTCGGGCTGGGCTGCTGTGCGGCGGTCTATTGGGCCGGGCCGGCGCTGGCAGGCCTGCTCGGGCGCTTGACGCGGCGGCAGGCGCGCGTGCTGTGCGCGGCGCTGGCGGTGCTGTTCGTGATGGATTTCGCCTGGTCAACCGTGCATCCCAACATGGGCGCGGGCGTGACCGCCCCGCCGTCCGGGCTGACCGTCATCGAGCCGGACGAGATGGGCCTGCTGCTGAACAATTTACCGTAATATGCTTGCGCACGCCCCGCTTCTCTGCTATGATGAAACCAGGGAAGGGGGCGCTTTTGTATGAAATGCCAGCATTGCGGAATCAACTTTGATGACAGCGAACGCGAATGCCCGATGTGTGGTGCGCGTGCAGGCAGCCGCGGCCGTTTGGGGGAAGCACAACAACGTGTCCGCGCGCAGCGTGCGGAGCCGGTACAGCAGAGCCATGCCGCCTATATAAAAGCGAAAGCGCGTCCGACCGGACGCAAGGCCAAAGCCAGTGCAAAGCCCATCCGGGAGAATAAAAAGCGCGGCAGGGGAAAGATTGCGGCGATTGTGATCGCTGCCGCGGTGGTAATCAACATTGTGCCGCTGCTGACCGACCTGGCGGACAATTTCGCCGAGTCTGTCAGCACCTATCGGTTTGATTCGGAGGCTGGCGGATGGCAGGAGGACCTGCACTACGTCCCGGGCGAAACCTATCCGTATGATCCGGACAACTATCAGCCGGTTTATGCAGCGCTGTACGACCTGACCGGCGGCTATGCCGCGGGCGTGCTGTCCGATGGCTCGACGATTGCAATCTCGGTGGAAGAGGGCGAGATGGGCGGCTATACGCTTACGGTGCAGGATGGAGCCGGGATTTATACGGAGAACGGCTATACCTGGTGCAGTTATAACTATCCGGAAGAAGCGGTCTACGACGAGGACTACCCGCCCGATCAGTATGACTGCTTCACACTCAGCCTGTCTGCGGAGGGTTATTCCTATGAGGGCAGGAGCAGCATCCCCGAACGCTACGCGCTGGACGAGTACGGCGAGCGCTGGTTCTTCCTGTATTATGCGCCGGAGACCGGCGAGGTGGTGCTGGAGGATATGGACGAGAGCGGCCTGTTCGGCGCGGATGAATCCGTATCCTTTGCGGCGCTGGAACAGGGGTAAAGAAAAAAGGAAGCCATAACAGTGCCCCCGCGCAGGGGAAATTTCGAAACCGTTTAAAGTAAAAAGCCGTAGGAGCCAAATCCCTGGTTCCTACGGCTTTTTGCACACTCATCATATCACAGCCCGGGATGGTGCGGGAGCCGCCCTCCAACTGAGCCCCGCAGAATCCGGGGCACAGCACGCCGGGCGGCATACGGGGTATCCCCGGCGGCTGAAAATGGAAGATCATAACCGGGCTTCCTCCTGCAGATCGGACAGAACACATCATGTACTTCCGCTCAGTGAAACAGGCAGCGGGCAGGGCCTGCCATGGGGTCAGGCCCTGCCCGCCGTTTCATAGGGCGTTTTATTCGTGAACCTTCATCTGATGGAGCATCTGGACAAATTTGGGGTCGCTGTGATCTACGATCTCGCTGTGGCCGATGTCCAGCTTGGCGATCTCGGCCATGTCCTCGTTAGTGAGCTGGAAGTCCCAGATGTCGATGTTCTGCTCCATGCGCTCCTTGTGGACCGACTTGGGGATGACGGCGACGCCGCGCTGTACATTCCAGCGCAGGGCCACCTGCGCGGCGCTCTTGCCGTACTTCTGGCCGATGGCAGTCAGCACGGGGTGGGTGAAGATGCCGTGGTTGCCCTCGGCAAAGGGACCCCAGGCCTCCGGCAGGACGCCGTAATCCTTCATGAGCGCGAGCGCGTTCTCCTGCTGGAAGAAGGGGTGCAGCTCCACCTGGTTGACAGCGGGCTTAATCTCCACCGTCTCACACAGGTCAGCCAGACGGTTGGGATAGAAGTTGCACACGCCGATGGCGCGCAGCTTGCCAGCCTTGTACGCCTCTTCCATCGCACGGTAAGCGCCGATATAGTCGCCCATGGGCTGATGGATCAGGTACAGGTCGATATAGTCCAGCCCCAGCTTGGTGAGGGAGGCCTCGATGGCCTGCTTGGCGCCCTCGTAGCTGGCGTCCTGCACCCACAGCTTGGTGGTGATGAACAGCTCCCCGCGGGGCACGCCGCACTTTGCAATGGCCTTGCCCACGGCCTCTTCGTTCATATAGGCCGCCGCGGTGTCGATGAGACGGTAGCCGGTGGCAATCGCGTCCAGCACCGCCTGTTCGCAGACAGCGGGATCGGGCACCTGGAATACGCCGAAGCCCTCCAGCGGCATCTCGATGCCGTTGTTCAGTTTGACAGTTTGGATATTGTTCATGATAAAATTCCTCCTGTTGTGAGTTCCCTTTAACCGGCTTTGGTTCATTGTCCGTTCTATCCTACTGTAGAGCATCCTGCTCTGCATAGCGCCGCTTCATACATTTGGCCTTCCCCTTTTGACATACACATTGTAAGCCGGTTTTTGTGCAAAGTACAGTGCTAATTATGCAGACTGCTATAACCAAATTGCATACTGCGCCTTGTGTTCCAAAAACCTGGCTGATATAATGTGGGAAAGAGGTGGCAGCACATGTTTGAACTCTATCAGTTGGAGCAGCTCGTAGCGGTGGCGGAGTGTGGAACCCTGTCCAATGCCGCGGAGCAGCTGCACATTTCCCAGCCGGCCCTCAGCCGCTCCATGCAGCGCCTGGAAGCCGAGCTGCAGGTCACACTGTTTATACGAAAGAAAAATAAAATTGAACTGAACGAAAACGGGCGGATGGCAGTGGGCTACGCCAGGAAAATCATGGAGCAGGCTCACGATATGATAAGCCGCATTCAGGCGTTTGACCGAAGCCGGCGCACGATCCTGTTTGGCGCTTGCGCTCCCGCCCCCCTGTGGGAGATTCCGCCGCTGCTATCTGGCCTGTATCCTGATATGACGATATCCTCTGAGATAAGAGGGAATGAAATCCTGTTGCAGGGCCTGAGAGATGGTGTGTATCAACTGGTCGTTCTGCCGTTTCCCGTGGAAGAACCCGGCATGATATGCGTAAAATACGGCGAAGAACATCTGTATTTTTCCCTGCCGCCGGCGCACCCTTTGTCAGGCAGCAAGGCATTGTACATGAAGGACCTCAATGGTGAAACCATGCTGCTGCGGAACCGTCTTGGTTTCTGGCGTGAACTGACCGCCCGAAAGATGCCGGATACCCGCTTTCTGGAGCAGGAGGATATGGCGTTCAATGAACTGGTAAGATACTCCGCGCTGCCGAGCTTTGCAACGGATGTGGGGCTCCGGCGGGAGGGGAACCCCATGAACCGTGTCAATATCCCGATTTTGGATGAAGAGGCCAATGTGACCTACTACTGTTTGTGCAAGCCGGATAGCCGCAATGACCTGAGCGGTTTTCTTAAGGCAATATGTTAAAAGTTGTCTTCCAAACCTGCTGCGCGCAGCCTTTGGGCGTGAGGGCGCAGGCACGTTTTGCTGTCAAACCGCGCTTGCAGCGGACGCCCCCTGCCCCAATGCCGCCTGCGGGCGGAGCAGAAGGGGGGCGGCGATAGGACCGGCATCGGCGTAGTCGGCGCCTTATGACGGAACGCCATAAAGGAATAGGCAGGTACTGCATCTGCAATACCTGCCTGCCCTTCATTTTTAGAAATGTCCTGATTAGGCCGAGCCTCAGGGCTTCTTTTTTATTGCTTTTTCTTGCCCTGCCGCAGCAGGCGGAGCGTCTCTGCAACGTTTTCCTGATGCAGTTCTGCCGCGCGGAAGTGCAGCAGATGGAAATTGATGTTGAACAGCGAGCCTAACCCAACCGCGGAGATAACCGTGCCGATGCCGACCTGCCCGCCGAGCAGGAAACCGGCGATGATGACGATAATCTCCACTGAGGCGCGGCACAGGCCGACCGAACGCCCGGTCCTGCGCGCCAGCGCAACCATCAGCGCGTCGCGCGGGCCTGCGCCGAGCGCGCTTTTCATGTACATCCACGTGCCGAGCACGAGCAGCTCCAGCCCGGCCAGCAGCATCACGATACCCGGCAGCAGGCCGGTCATCAGCGGGATCCAGTCCAGCCAGAGCAGGGCGTCAATGAACACCGCGCACAGGATGATGTTGAGCACCGTGCCGAACCCAAAGCTTTCGCCGCACAGCACCGCCGCAAGGATGGCAGCCGCGCCTACAATCGTGGACGCCGTGCCGTAGGAGATGCCGAAGGCCTGCGCCATGCCCTGCTGCAACACGCTCCAGGGCTCCAGGCCGATGTTGGCCTGCAGCGTCATCACGATGCCGGCCGCGCTGACCACCATCCCGGCGACCAGCCAGAGCAGACGGCGGATATAGTCCCGGGCCATGGCTTATCCCTCCGCGGCAAAGGTGCGCACAAGGCTGGCGGCGGTTTCGCAGTCCGCGCGGGAGATATCGTGGTGGCATACCATGCGGTATTCGCCGCCCATGCAGCCGGTTACCTTTGCGCCGTGTTCCATCATCCAGCCCGGATAGCGCGCGGCCTTGTCCGCATCCCAATCCGCGGTGAAGAACACCATGTCGATCTGGATGCGGTCGGCAAAGACGTGCACGCCGTCGATCTGGTCCAGCAGGGCGCCGAGGTATTTCGCGTTTTCGTGGTCCTCGCCGACGCGGCCGGTCATGTCGCGCAGCGCGACCAGGCCTGCTGCCGCAAGGAAGCCTGCCTGCCGCATACCGCCGCCGAGGATGCGGCGCGCGCGGCGCGCCCGCCAGATCAGGTCCTTCGGCCCGGCAAGGATCGAGCCGACCGGTGCGCACAGCCCTTTGGACAGGCAGCACATCACGGTGTCGCAGTACTGCGTCAGCTCGCGCACGTCCGAAACGCCCAGCGCCGCCGCGGCGTTGAACAGCCGCGCGCCGTCCAGATGCACCGCGACGCCTGCTTCGTGCGCGGCCGCATATACCGCGCGCATATTGTCCAGCGGCACAACCGCGCCCGAAGAGTGCGCATTTTCGATCACGACCAGCGTGGTGGGCGCGACCTGCAGGTCGCTGTCGTCCGTCAGGCAGGCGCGCACGGAAGCGGGGTCCATCGTGCCGTCTTTGCTGTCCGGAAAACGGAGCGAAACGCCGGACAGCTGTGCATAGGAGCCGGCTTCGTGGTCGGCGATATGGGAATGCGGGTCGATCACGACGCAGTCGCCGCGCCGGGTGTGTGCGAGCAGCGCGCAGGCGTTGCCCTGCATACCGGATGTGACAAACAGCGCGGCCTCCTTGCCCAGGCGTTCAGCGGCATAGGATTCCAGCTCGTGCAGGGTGGGGTCGTCGTCAAACACGTCGTCGCCCACGACCGCGTTTGCCATCGCATCGCGCATCGCCTGCGTGGGCTGGGTGACCGTATCGCTCCGCAAATCAATGTACCGCATGATAAAACCTCCGTTTTACATAATGATATCTTTTCCTTTTCTTTTTGTGACGCGCTGAGGGCCTTTATAAGTACAGTTCCCCCCACCGGCCGCACGGGGCAAACCCGATCTGCCGGTACAGCTCCGCAACCTCGTCATAGCCGGACACCAGACGCGGCGTTTTGCCCATGGCCTGGATGCGCTGCACGAGGAAGCGGGTGATGTATCCGCCATAGCCTTTGCGGCGGTGCTCGGGCACGACGGCAACCGCGCCGATTACGCCGCATTCGCCGTCCGTGGACGCGATGCTGCCCGTGCCGATGACCTGGCCGTCCGCCTCAAGCTGATACAGTTCGGACAGGCCGGCGGACAGCCGGCGGTTCAGGTCTGCGGCCCAGCTGTCATAGGCAAAGTGGGTGCGGTAATATTCGTGGCTGCGCTGCAGCACGCCGAACACCGCGCGCGGGTCGCCGGGGCGGATGTCCGGGAAGGCGCCCTCCTGCGGTGCGCCGCGGTATACCATATAATAGGAGCTTTCGATCGTGCCGCCGAGCAGTTCCTGCAGCGCGCGGCACTGTGCCAGGTTGGTATCGACCTCGTGCACCTGCATGCGGCGGACCAGTTCTGCGATCGGGCCGGGCTCGGCGCGGTCATCCGCGGAGATGGTGAGCACGCCGCCCGCCAGATACAGGGCCGCAGCCGGTTCGCGGCCCTTGCGGCACAGGTAAAAATGGACGTCCGGGCTGCCCGGGCCATAGGCGCGCAGTGCGGTCAGCGCACGTGAGCCGAAAATGTGCTCGTGGGAACAGGCGGCCGCAAAATCCGGGATATCCGCTGCGGTTACCGGAATCAGCATGATGAAACCCTCCAGTTGATTTGATAGGAATAGCGAAAAATGAGCGCAAAGCGCCCATTTTCCAGGATAAACTGACGGCTCAGTCCTCGTCTTTCCGAATCTGCGACAGATAGCGGTATACGCTTGCCTGCGAGCAGTGCAGCGCGTCGGCCACATCCTTGACCGCGCCCTTGAGCAGGAAGATGCCGCCGGCGGCAAGCGAAGCGATGATCTGCATGCGCTCGTCCGGCGTGAGCCGGTCGGCGGTCACGCCGAGGCGGACCAGCTCGCGTTCCACGGCGTCGCCCGCGACCGCGTCGATCGAGTTGTGGAAACTCTCGGTCGTGGGCGGCAGGGCGGGACGCGCCGCGTCATCGGCGCGCGGCTCGTTGGGCTGGAACAGATCTTCCACAAAGCTGTCCGGATGACAGAGCTGCAGGATATTTTTGCTGACCGCTTCATACCGGCTGTCATCAAAATTGATGCACAGCATACCGATCAGCTTGCCGTTCTGTTTGATGAATAGCGTGGACGACCGGAGTGTCTTTCCTTCGGCGGATACGCCGCAGTAATGCAGGCGGTAATCCTGCGTTTCGTAGCTCTTGTCCATCAGGATTTGAAGAGCGACATTGGTCAGCGGCGCACCTACTTCCCGTCCGCTGACATGGTTGTTGGAGATAGCGATGATGGAGCGGTTCTTGTCGGTCAGGTCGTGAAGGGCAACCTCATAATCGGGGCCCAGCGCCTTGCCCAGGAATTCTGTCAGCTTCGCATAATGCTGCAAAAGCAGATTGGCCATGCACTCACCTCATTTCCTCATTTTCAAAAATCAGCGGGAACACTCTGGCTAAATTTATTATAACGCAAAAAAAGAAGATGTGTCAAAGAAGATCAAAATAAATTATCACAATTAAAATAAAAAGTTATTATGAATTTTCCACAAAACCTATGTAAAATACACACAAATTGAGAGAATAAAAGTGGGTAGTAGTATAAAATATACAAAATGAGGTTGACAAAATATTATTTCTATGATAAATTTATCTCAGAAAAGGAGGCGGAAAAGGATGAAAAAGGTTATCAGTACGGCGCTGGCGCCGGCGGCGATCGGCCCGTACGCACAGGCTGTTGCGACCGGCGATTTGGTGATTACATCCGGCCAGCTGCCCATCAATCCCGCAACCGGCGCTTTCCCGGAAGGGATCGCAGAGCAGACAAGGCAGTCCCTTGAAAACGTCAAGGCGATCCTTGCGCAGGCAGGCACCGGGATGGACCGCATCATTAAGACCACAGTATTCCTGAGCGATATGAACAACTTCGGCGCAATGAATGAAGTGTATGCCACTTTCTTCACGGAGGGCAATTATCCCGCCCGCTCCGCAGTCGAAGTAGCGCGCCTGCCCAAGGATGCGCTGGTCGAGATCGAAGTAATCGCGGCGCTTTAACCCTTTTATTCATGTAGTTCACAATTTATATGTGAAAGATACTGTCCGCCAGTCGGAAGTGCCGGGGAAGGGAAGCCGGTACTCGATGACCGGGGTATCCTCTAAACGAAACGGCGCAATGCGCCAAGGATTATTGGAGGTAATTATAATGGACAAGAAAATGGCTCACTACCCGCTGGATGTTCCCGCTCCGCACCACTACACGTTTGCAGTTCGCGACGTTCCGGAAGTTACAATCGAGCAGCGCGAGCGCGCGCTGAACGCAACCCACTGGAATGAGTTTGCATTCCCGGCAGGCCTGCTGACGATTGATATGCTGTCTGACTCCGGTACAACCGCTATGACCAACCATCAGTGGGCGTCCCTGTTCCTCGGCGACGAGGCATATGGACGCAATACCGGTTATTATGTTCTGCTCGACACCTTCCGCGATATTTTCGAGCGCGGCGGCGAGAAGAACTGGAAGAAGATCATCGACCTCGTGCGCACCGACTGCCGCGATGTGGAGAAGATGATGGACGAAGTTTACCTCTGCGAGTACGAGGGCGGCCTGTTCAACGGCGGCGCTGCGCAGATGGAGCGTCCGAACTCCTTTATCATCCAGCAGGGCCGCGCGGCTGAGTCCGTCCTGATGGAAATCGTCCGCAACATCCTGGCAAAGCGTTACCCGGGCAAGAAGTTCACCATCCCGTCCAACGGCCACTTTGATACGACCGAGGGCAACATCAAGCAGATGGGCTCCATCCCGCGCAACCTGTACAACAAGGAGCTGCTGTGGGAAGTTCCGGAAGGCGGCAAGTACGAGAAGAACCCCTTCAAGGGCAACATGGATATCGAGAAGCTCGAGCAGCTGATCGAAACCTGCGGCCCGGAGAATGTACCGCTGATCTTCACCTGCATCACCAACAACCCGGTATGCGGCCAGGCGGTTTCCATGGCGAACCTGAAGGAAATCAACCGCGTTGCACATAAGTACAATATCCCGCTGGTATTCGATGCTGCGCGCTGGGCAGAGAACGCATACTTCATCAAGACCAATGAGGAAGGCTATGCCGACAAGTCCATCGCTGAGATCGCTACCGAGATGTTCTCTTACTGCGATGCGTTCACCATGTCCGCCAAGAAGGACGGCCACGCCAACATGGGCGGCATGCTCGCATTCCGCGACAAGGGCCTGTTCTGGAAGAACTTCTCCGATTTCGACGAGAACGGCAATGTCGTTACCGACGTCGGCGTTCTGCTCAAGGTCAAGCAGATCTCCTGCTACGGCAACGACTCCTACGGCGGCATGTCCGGCCGTGATATCATGGCTCTGTCTGTCGGCCTGTATGAGAGCTGCGATTTCAATTACCTTGATGAGCGCGTCCGTCAGTGCAACTATCTGGCAGAGGGCTTCTACAAGGCTGGCGTCAAGGGCGTTGTCCTGCCGGCAGGCGGCCACGCTGTCTACATCAACATGGACGAGTTCTTCGACGGCAAGCGCGGCCACGACACCTTCGCGGGCGAGGGCTTCAGCCTTGAGCTGATCCGCCGCTATGGTATCCGTGTATCCGAGCTGGGCGATTACTCCATGGAGTACGACCTCAAGACCCCGGAGCAGCAGGCAGAGGTCTGCAACGTTGTCCGCTTCGCGATCGACCGCAGCCGTCTGACGCAGGAGCATCTGGATTACGTAATCGCCGCTGTTAAGGCGCTTTACGAAGATCGTGAGAACATCCCGAATATGCGTATTGTTTGGGGCCATAACCTCCCGATGCGCCACTTCCATGCATTCCTCGAGCCGTACCCGAACGAAGAGAAGTAATCCTGGCAGCGTAAAAAACTGTGCGTAACCTGCGCCGCGTGGAAAGTGCGCAGGCAGAAAAGGAAGGAAATACCCGCGGAAAACTGAATAGTTTCCGCGGGTATTCTTATTTCCGGTTTCCTCAGGAAAAAGGGGTGTAAAGAATGGAGAAAAATAACACGTTGCAGAAGCAGGACGGCTTTAAGTCCCAGTGGGGCTTTATTATGGCGGCTGTTGGTTCCTGCGTCGGCATGGCGAACGTTTGGCGCTTCCCGATGCTGGTTTCCGAATATGGCGGCCTGACCTTCCTGATCCCCTATTTTATTTTTGCATTTATCATCTGCCAGTCCGGCATGATGGAAGAGTTTTCGCTGGGCCGCTGGTCTGGCTGCGGCCCGTCCGGCGCGTTCGGCAAGGCCATGGAAAACGGCGGCAAGTCCAAAAAAGTCGGTGAGTGGCTGGGTGCGATCCCGATCCTCGGCGCCCTGTGCCTTGCGATCGGCTACTCGGTCATCATGGGCTGGGTATTCTACTGGACCAAAATGGCATTCACCGGTGAGCTGACCGCCATGGGTCAGGACATGGCTGCCATCGGCGGCGCTTTCGACGCGGTAGCTCCTAGCGCGGACAGTTTGGGCGAAGCGATTATGCAGACGTTCCAAACCGGCGGCGCGAACAATTTCTGGATTATCATTGGTGTGGTTGCTTCGTTCGCCATCATGGTCTTTGGCGTTGCAGGCGGCATTGAAAAGGCCTGCAAGGTCATGATCCCCGCGTTGTACGTGCTGTTTATCGCGCTGGCAATCCTGATGATCTTCACCCCCGGCACCGGCGCAGGCTATCAGTACATCTTTACCCTGGACCCCAAGGGCCTGCTCAATCCGGAAGTTTGGGTCTATGCATTCGGACAGTGTTTCTTCTCCCTGTCTGTTGCGGGTTCCGGCTCGGTCGTTTACGGCTCTTATCTTGGCAAGGATGTCAAGATCCGTCAGTCGGCGATTATCTGTGCGATCATGGATACTTCGGCAGCGCTGTTGGCAATGTTCATCATCATTCCCGCTATGTCCACCGTTGGTGCTGACCTTGGTGACGGCGGCCCTGGCCTGATGTTCATCTACGTGCTCCCTGTATTCAACAACATGGGTGCGATTGCCCGCCTGATCGTTATCTTCTTCTATGTGGCGATCCTGTTCGCAGGTGTTTCTTCGGTTATCAATCTGCTTGAGGTGCCGATCAACTTCCTGCAGGAGCAGTTCAAGTTGAAACGCTGGATTCCGACGGTTATCATCCATGTAGTCGCGCTGGTTGTTGCATTGCTGATCCAGCCCTGGACTTCGGATTGGATGGATATGGTATCTATCTATGTGCTCCCGCTCGGTGCAATTACAGCCGGCATCATGTTCTTCTGGGTTATGAAGAAAGAAACGGCGATAGCGGCTGCACAGGAAGGCTCCGACAAGCCGATTATGAAGTGGTTCATCCCCTTCGGCAAGTACGTATTCGTTCCGCTGTGCGCCCTCTGCTTCATCCTGGGTATTACTTGGGGCGGCATCGGCTGATATTGTAAAAAAATCTGGTCATAGACTATCCTTTCCCACGGCAAATGCCCGTCGCCTGTTGCAGGCGGCGGGCATTCCATGTTATACTTAAGAAAATTGGAATGCACTTTGGAAATTGAGGAAATGAAGAAAAGGAGACTGGAATGAATACTGATGTACGCGAAAAAATTTCCGGCGCCGCCACCGTGATCGAGATGACGCTGGGCGTCATCATCCTGATTGCCTGCGTGGTCGCCAGCCTGGGTATCGTGTTTACAACCGATGTGCAGGCGCTGTTCATGTCGCCGGACTACCTGCAGGCCCGCCTGAGTGATGCGTGCCTGATTATCATCGGCATCGAGCTGATTAAGATGATTAACAGCTACACGATCGACTCGGTGATTGACGTGATGATGCTTGCGATCGCAAGGCAGATGGTGGTCGAGCATACTGCCCCGGTTGAAAACCTGATTACGGTGATTGCAGTCGGCATCCTGTTTGTCATCCGCAAGTATTTGTACATCTCCCACTTGGATAAACGCAAAAAGAAGAAGGATATCGAGGAAAATGTCCGTGCCGCAGTGCTCGGGGACGATGTCCTGAAGCAAAACGATTGACGGAAAGGAAGGCCGCCCCTTGGGGCGGCCTTCTTGCGCTATTTCCAGCGGATGACGGAGAAGCGCACGCCGGTTTCCGTGTTTTCCGCGCGGCAGGCGAGGCCGTGCAGGGACAGGATTTTCTGCGTGATGGAGAGGCCGAGGCCATGCCCGCCCGCGCGGTTTCGCGCCTTATCGCCGCGGTAAAACATCTCGAACAGCCGGGGCAGTTCATCCGGCGGGATGGGGTCGCAGTCGTTTTCGACGGCCAGCAGGACCGGGCCGCCCTGCCGCAGCGAGACTGCAATGCGCCCGCCCGCGGGCGTGTATTTCGCTGCGTTTTCCAGCAGGCAGCCGAACGCACGGCGCAGCAGGGTTTCGTCCCCGCGCAGGCGCACGCCGTCCATGATGTCGCAGGCCAGGCGGTGGTTTTCGAGCAGCGGCGCGTACTCGTCCAGCAGAGACCGCAGAAGCGCGGACAGGTCGAGCGCCTGGCGGTTTTTCAGCTCTTCCGTGCGGTCCAGACGGGTGTAGTCGAGCATCTCGCGCACGAGCTCGTTCATGCGGCCGGTCTCCTGCTCGATTGCGGCGAGGTAGCGCGCGTTTTCCTCCGGGGAGATGTCCTGCGCGATGGCCTCGGCATAGCCGCCGATCAGTGCGAGCGGGGTTTTGAGGTCGTGGCTCGCCGCGGCGACGAACTGCTGCCGCCGGTCCTCGAGGTCGCGCTCGCTGTCCCAGCGCTTTTGCAGGTCGCCCGCCATGTCCGCCAGCGCGCGGTTGAGCTGGCCGATCTCGTCGCCGCGGGCGGTGTCGGGGTGGAAGGCGTCAAACTCGAGGTGCGCAACGTGCTGTGCCTGACGGATGGTGTCGAACAGCGGGTAGGCGACCGCATGGCGCACGCCCTTGTAGAACAGGAAAAGCAGGAGCAGGCACAGCCCAAGAACGAGGTAGGGGAAGTTGTAAAAATAGCTGCGGAATCCCGCCGCCCAGTCTATGACATAGGCGCATATCACGGTACCCAAACCGTATGAAATGCCGCTGATATCAAAGCGGAAGTTTTCCGTTCTCAGCGCTTCCCATTCGGTGTCGGAAAATTTTTTGCCGTCCAGACTCTGCTGGGTGGCGTTCAGATAACGGACCGCCTCGAAATAGTGCTCCATAGCTGCTTCGCTGTCGAATAGGTCGTGAAAGTAGATTTTCCGTGAGGTCTGTTCCGCGACCGGCCGCGCGGAGCGCCATGACTGGCCGTCAATGCAGGAGACAATGCGGTTGGGCACAAAATAGTCGGTCTGGTTCTGGATATATATGCCGTAAGCTGTCATATAAGGGGTGTTTTCCTGCCACGCCGGCGGGATGTACTGCATATGCGCCTGTATGGCGCGGAGATCGGCTTCGGAAAATTCGCTCAGGTCTACGTTGTAATACGTCCCTGCGCTGTAATAAACCGGATCACCGTCCGGGCCGGCTGTCTCGTTCAAGATCAGGAACGGCGAACGGACAATGATGGGATCGGAAGCATTTTCCTCCGAAACGGTTGGGGAATATCGCAGGATATACGGCTGGTCGTTGGACGAATACAGCGCAAGGTCGGATTTCAGCTTCCAATATGCTTCCGTATCCGCTTCGGGCATATGCGCCGGATCATACCCCAGGTTTTGCAGCAGGCTTTCCACCCTGCCGGCGATGCTGTGCGCCACATCGTAACCGTCACCCCAGATGTTGTCCGCTGCGTTATCCCATGCAAACCAAGCCCACAGCGCGCAAAGCAGCGCCAGCATGACCGCCGCCAGTGCGGTCAGCCTTGCCGCAATGCTCCGCCGCAGCCAAAATGCCTTCCGCTTTTTCATCACGATCCCCCCAATCGGTACCCCTTGCCGTAGACCGCTTTGATGTGCTGCGCCGCCGTGCCGAGCGCCTTGCGCAGCTCTGCCACATGGCGGTCAACCATGCGTTCGTCGCCGTCGAATTCCACGCCCCACACGCGCTCGATCAGCAGGTCGCGCGATACCGTGCGCCCCTGCTCGCGCAGCAGCAGTTCGAGGATTTTTGCCTCCTTGGGGCGTAAGGAAACCGGCGCGCCGTCCACCGTGACCGCGCCGGACGCGGTGTCCATCAGGATGCTGCCGTAGCCCAGCTCGCTTGCGCCCAGCCGCAGGCCGCGCGCCCGGCGCATGAGCGCCTGCGCCTTGGCCACCAGCACGGGGAAGGAAAACGGCTTTGTCACGTAATCGTCCGCGCCTGCGCGGAAGCCCGCGAGCGTGTCGCCCTCCTGCCCGAGCGCAGTCACAAAGATCACCGGCACATCGCTTTCGCGCCGCACGGCCTCGCAGACCTCGAGCCCGTTCAGGTGCGGCATCATCACGTCCAGCACCAGCAGGTCAAAACTGTGCGCCTGCGCAAGGGTGAGCGCCTGCTCGCCGTCGTATGCCGGGGTCACCTGCACGCCCGCGGCGCGGAAAAAGTCCTGCATCAGCGCGGAGAGCGCCTTGTCGTCTTCCGCTAAGAGAATGTGTCCTGCCATGTCGATCCCCTCCGTGTTGCTTCCAGTATAGCACAGGATTGTCCGAAGATTATCTGTTCCGAAGCAAAAAAATGCGCAGACCCGGCATTCCGTGTCTGCGCATGGTGTGGCAAATGGATTTACTTCTGCGGCGGGATATCGCCCACGCCGTTCAGGATATAATGCGGCCGGTAGGCGTAGTTTTCCACATCCTCGGTGGTGGTGCAGCCGGACAGCACAAGCACCGTGTCCAGACCGGTCTCGATGCCCGCGACAATATCGGTGTCCATGCGGTCGCCGACCATCACCGCCTCGTGCGAGTGCACGCCCAGCAGGCGCAGGCCGGTGCGCATCATCAACGGGTTGGGCTTGCCGACGTAGTAGGCCTGCTTTCCGGTCGCCAGCTCGATCGGGGAGACGAGCGCGCGGCAGGCGGGGATGATGCCCTGCTCGGAGGGGCCGGTCAGGTCAGAGTTGGTCGCGATCAGGCGCGCGCCCTTGTTGATGAGATCGACCGCCTTGAGGATGGTCTGGTAGTTGTAGGTGTTGGTTTCGCCCGCGATGACATAGTCCGGGTCAACGTCGTTCATCACAATGCCCGCTTCGTACAGCGCGCCGACCAGGCCGGGCGCGCCGATGACATAGGCAGAAGCGCCGGGTTTCTGGCTGGCGATAAACTTCGCGGTTGCGAGGGCGGAGGTATAGAAATGCTCCTCTCCGATGTCAAGCCCCATGCGCGCCAGCTTCTGCTGCAGCTCGAGCGGCGAGCGTTCGGACGAATTGGTCAGGAACAGGAAGCTCTTGTTTTCCTTCTGAAGCCAGTCCACGAATTCGGGCACACCGTTCAGCAGGCGGTTGCCGTGATAGATGACACCGTCCATATCGCAGATAAAGCCCTTTTTCGAGCGGAGCTGATCCAGTTTATCATTCATGTTCATGCAGTGTTTCTCCTTTCGGTGCATACTCCAATCCAATTCTTATTATGCGGACAAAGCGGGCTGCCGTCAAGGGGGGAGCGGTGGGGGAACTGTAAAAAAGTTGTTAAAAACCCCGGCAGGCCTGGATGCGCAGCAGGCCCGGGCAAAAGAAAACGC
>USSI01000014.1 GCA_900557315.1 uncultured Butyricicoccus sp.
GACGAGCAGAAGTCGCGATGCGTCACCGGGATGCCCGCGAACGCAGGCGCCGCGAGCGCGCTCGTCACACCCGGGATGACCTGGAACGGCACGTTATTTTCCAGCAGGTATTCGCATTCCTCGCCGCCGCGGCCGAACAGGTAGCAGTCGCCGCCCTTGAGCCGCACGACGTTTTTGCCCGCCTTCGCCAGCCGCACCAGGATTTCGTTGATCTGATCCTGCGGCACGGGATGGTGGTTGTTCTCCTTGCCGACATTGACTCGCTCGGCCGTTTCCGGGATCAGGCCGAGGATGTCCTCGTTCACCAGCCGGTCGAACACGACCGCGTCCGCTTGTTCAATCGCCGCCGCGCCCGCGAGCGTCAGCAGCTCGCGCCCGCCCGGCCCCGCGCCGACCAGCGTTACTTTTCCTGTCATAGCTCCCCCTCCGCCTGTTGCCTGAGTTGTAAGGCGAGCGTGCGCCCGAGGGCTTCCGCCTCGGTGCGCAGTCCGGTGACCGCGCCGCGCGCGGACCGGCTTTCGTCTTCGGTGACGTACAGCCCGCGCAGATGGAGCAGATTCCCTTCGATCTCGGCATACGCCGCGACCGGCGCAAAGCATCCGCCGCCGAGTGTCCTGACAAACGACCGCTCAGCGGTCGCGCAGTCGTGCGCGTCCGCGTCGTCCAGCTTTTTGACTTCCTCGGCCAGCTCGCCCTCGCGGCCCTGCACGGCGAGGATCGCCTGCCCTGCCGCGGGGATGATCTCGTCCGGCGAAAAGTACCGCGTGATGCGGCCTTCCAGCCCCAGACGGTGCAGCCCTGCCGCCGCGAGCACGAGCGCGCCGTACTCCCCGCGGTCGAGCTTGTCCAAGCGTGTGAGCACGTTGCCGCGCACAGGTTTGACCTCGACCTCCGGGAACAGCGCCGCGAGCTGCACGCGCCGCCGGGCGGACGAACAGCCGATGGGCTTGGATTTGTCCCACTCGCCGCCCTGCGGCAGCACGAGCGCGTCGCGCGCGTCCTCGCGCCTGGTATAGGCGACGAGCGGCAGCCCCGCCGGCTGCTCCATGGGCACATCCTTCAGGCTGTGCACGGTCATATCGACCCGCCCTTCCGCAAGGGCGCGGTCCAGCTCCTTGACGAACAGCCCCTTGCCGCCCACCTGATCGAGCGTTTTGTCCAGAATCATGTCGCCGAGCGTCTTCATGGTAATCAGCTCGCAGTCCCCGAGCGCACGGCAGACCTCCTCGGCCTGCACGACAGCCAGTTTGCTGTCCCGGCTTCCTATTTTAATCATGAAATTCCTCCAGTACCGCGCGGATGCGCTTTGCCGCTTTGGCGGTCTTGCCGTGCGCCGCGCCGCGCGACACCACGCCCGCCGTCAAGCCCCCTCCCTCGCACACGGCGGGGAAGAAAAAGGTGGATTCCGCCGCGCAGTCCGCGACGCTGCACGGGATGCCCATTGCTTCGCAGTCCTGCGCGATGCGATGGTTGACCGCGCGGTCATTTGTCGCCGCGACTGCCAGAAAAGCCCCCGAAAGATCGCTTTTCTCGTAGCCGCGGCAGTGGGTCAGGCCGACGCCTGCCTTATCCTCCGGCGCAACGACGGCCAACTCCGCTCCGAAACGCCGCAGTACGCCGATGCGCCGCGCGGCGATTTTTCCCGCGCCGAACACCGCGCATTTTTTCCCTTCCAGGGAGACAAACAGCGGAAAACGCGGCAAGGCTTCCTCCTGCGCCTTCTCAGGTTCGGCCAACCCGAGCTTGTCTGCGAGATACGCCTGCATCTCCCCGAGCGTGCGCCCGGTCTCCATGCGCGGCCGCGCGATAACCAGTACAGTCGCGCCCACTTCGCGCGCGGCGGACAGTTTTTCAACAAACCCGCCGGACGCGCCCGTGTCCTTGGTGACCAGGATGTCCGCGCCCGTCTGCCGCAGGAGGGCCGCGTTCATCTCGTGCGAAAACGGCCCCTGCATGGCGATGATATGCGCGCCCGGGAAACCGAGCGCCTCGCACTTTTGCAGCACGGACGCGGTCGCCAGCACGCGCGGATACAGCCGCTCGCGCCAGTTTTCGACCGCCGTATACGCGTCCAGTTCCTTGCTGCCGGTCGTCAGCAGCGCCTTGCCCGGGTGCGCGTTCAGCCACGCGACCGCGGCCGCCGTATCCGGTACGGTCTCGCAGCCGTCGCTCCCAGTCGCGGGGCGGAGCAGGCGCTCATACTGCGCGCCGGTCCGGGCGCAGGCCGCGCGCAGGTTGTCGGTCACCGCCGCAGCGTAGGGGTGGGTCGCATCGACCAGCAGCGTGTCCGCGTCCAGCCGGGCGGCGATTTCCACCGTATCCAGCCGCCCCTCGTGCACGGTGACGCCGTCCATCGGCTCCATCACCGCCGCGCCGTATTCGGTTGCAACGTAGACGTCCGCCCGCGCGCCGCGCGCGGACAGGAAGCGGCACAGCGCGTGCCCCTCGCTCGTGCCCGAGAAAACAACCAGCTTCATACGCCGCGGTACCCCCGCGGCGTGACCATACGGCCGTTCACCACGCGCGTACGGCTGTTGCCGATAAACACCGTGGTCAGCATATCGACCGCGGTGTCGCGCAATTCGCCGAGCGTGGTCAGCGTGTATTCCTCGCCCTCGCGGCCGATGTTGCGCACGAGGCCGCACACGGTTTCGGGCGGCTGCACTTCCAGCAGGATGTCGCACGCGCGCCGCAGGTGGCCCACACGCTTTTTGCTCGCCGGATTGTAGAGCGCGATGCAGAAATCGCCCTGCGCCGCGCCGCGCAGGCGCTGTTCGATGACCTCCCACGGGGTGAGCAGGTCGGAGAGCGACACGCACGCAAAGTCGCACGTCATGGGCGAGCCGAGCACCGCGCCGCCCGAGCAGGCCGCCGTGATGCCAGGGATGACCTCGACCTCGATCTCCGGGTCGTTTTCGCACACCTCGAGCAGCAGTCCCGCCATGCCGTATACGCCCGCGTCGCCGGAGGAGACGACCGCGACTGTCCTCCCCTGCCTGGCGAGGTCGCGCGCCGCAGTGCAGCGGTCAACCTCTTTTGTCATGCCGGTCTGGATGCGCTCCTTGCCCTCGATCAGGTTTCCGATCAGGTCAAGGTACAGGCCGTAGCCCGCCACGCAGTCGCATTTCTCGAGCGCGCGCACCGCGCGCAGCGTCATCTGTTCCTCCCCGCCCGGCCCAATGCCGATGCAATACAGCTTCATCTGCCGCTCCCCTTCCTCATATGTGCCAGGCACGCCGCAAGATGCTCGGCGTCCACCAGTTCTTTCATGCCGCCCAGCAGCAGATCGACGGTTTTATTCACCGCGAGCTCTGCCAGCCCGTCCAGATCGCCGTCCTCATGCAGGCCGCTGTAGGCGTGGTCGTAGTGCAGGCGCGCCAGCGCCTCGTCCTTGACCGCCGCGATCAGCGGCAGCGCCTGCCGGTAGCCGTACCATTCGTAAAACGCCTGCTCCTCCTCGCCGAGGATGCGCATGGCGACCGCGCGCGCCTCCTCATTATGGTCGCCAAGGTCGCCCAGATCGTCCAGATTGAGCAGAGTTACGCGTTTGTCCTCCCCGACCGCCTGCTCGATGTCGCGCGGCATGGCGAGGTCGAGCAGCAGGCGCGGCGGACTCTGCATTGCCGCGACCTGTTCGGCCGTCAAGGTGAAATGCGGGCTGGTCGTCGCGCTGACCGCGAGGTCCGCGCCGTCCAGCACCTCGCAGCGCGTGTCATACGGCCATGTATCGCACCCGGCGGGCACGACGGTCTCGCCGTGGTGGTAGCTGCGCAGGGTCACAGTGACTGCGCAGCCCTGCGCCCGCAGGGTGGAGGCCGCAAGGCGGCCCATTTCGCCGTTGCCGATCACGACCGCGCGCTTGCCCTCGAGCGAGCCGAAAAAGTCCTTCGCCCGCCGCGCGCCGACCTCGGCCGCGGACGCGGGCACGCCGGTCAGCCTTGTCTCGGTGCGCACGCGCTTGCCCGCCGTCACCGCGCGCCGGAACAGCGTGTCCAGCACAGCGTCCACGGTTTTGGCCTCGCGCGCGAGCGCCACCGCGCCCTTGACCTGCGAGACGATCTGGTCGTCGCCGAAAATCTGGCTCTCCAGCCCGGCGGCGACCTGCATCAGATGATGTACGGCGTCCTCCCCGGTGCGCGTGATGCTGTAGCCGCGGTATTCCGCCGCGTCAAAGCCCGCCGCCTCGGCCAGCACCGCGAGCGCATCGAGCTGCGCGCCCTCCGCACCGTGCAGGTACAGCTCGGTCCGGTTGCAGGTCGCGAGCAGCACACAGCCCGCGACTCCCTCCATCGCCGCAATGCACGGCAGCAGCGCCTGCACCTGCCCGCGCACCAGCGAGACACGCTCGCGCTTTTCCAGCGGCGCATGGACAAAATCAATGCCCGTCATACACAAGCTCACAACAGCAATCCTCCAAAAATCCTCTTGTCACGCAAATGTCACGCGGAAGTCCCGCGCCGCGAGCGCCACGGTCACGCCGTCCCGCACGGTCTTGCGGCAGAGCAGCCTGCCGCCGCCCGCGGCGCACACCGCCGCGCGCTCGCATACGTTATCCACCCCCACGGTCTCCGCGACAAAGGCGGACGGGGTGAAGTCCCCCGCGGCCTGCCGCAGCGTTTCCGCCGGGAAGGTGGCCAGCGCAAGGCCGTGCGTTTCGCAGAACAGCAGCAGCCCCGGCTCGTCTTTCTTGATGTCAATGCTCGCCGCGCCGCAGACCGACTCCCACGGTACGCCTGCCGCCGCAAGCGCCTCCTGCACCGCGGTTTCGATCTTTTCTGCGTCCGTCCCCCGGCGGCAGCCGATGCCCGCATACACGATGCGCGGCACGAGATGCAGGGTATGCGCAAACGGCGCAGCCTTTGTGTCAAACCCGATCACAAAGCCGCTCTCCGCGTCTGCGTCCAGGCTGATATGCGCGGGCAGCCGCCCGTCCACCGGGAAGTCCGACCGCACGCCCACGGTTTCACCGCGCAGCAGCGCGCCGGACACATATTTGATGTTCGGCGGGTCGAGCACCGTGCAGCCGTTGTCCTTGGCCCAGTTATCGACCGCGAACACGCCTCGCCCGTCGGTCGCGGTCGTGACGACCGCCTGCGCGCCGAGGCCGTCCGCCAGCCGTTCGGCCAGCGCGTTCGCCCCGCCCAGGTGCCCGGACAGCACCGGAATGACGAATTTGCCCGCCTCGTCGATCACGATAACCGCGGGGTCATACGCCTTGCCCGCAAGGTACGGCGCGACCGCGCGCACCGCGATGCCCGCCGCGCCCACGAACACGATCAGGTCACAGTCCACCATCGCCTGCTGCGCAAAGCGCGACAGCGAGGTGCCCGCGAGCGACCGATCGACCGTGCGGGCGTACCGCTCGGTCAGGAAATCCGGCAGCAGCGCTGCGGCCTTCGCCGCCGTGCGCGCGCCGGCCTCAGTGAAAGACACGAACTTCGCGTGCTTCATTGGCTCGCCTCGCGGAAGCCGGTCGTAAACGCCGGGTCATACAGCTTGGAGCGGTCGTACTCGTCGCCTAAAAAGCCGCCGACCGTGATGAGCGCGGTTTTGGTCACGCCCTCGCGCGCCGCCGCCGCGGCCAGCCCCGCAACCGTCGTGCGGATGACCTTTTCATCCGGCCAGGTCGCCTTGTAGACGATCGCCGCCGGGGTTTCGGGCGCGTAACCGCCCGCAATCAGCCGCTGGGACAGTCTTTCGAGCTGCCCTGCGGACAGGAAGATCACCATGGTCGCGCCGTGCGCGGCGAGCGACTCGATCTGCTCCTTTTCCGGTACCGGGGTACGCCCCTCCATACGGGTCAAAATCACCGTCTGGCTGACGTTCGGCAGGGTGTATTCCGCCTTGAGCGCCGCCGCCGCGCCGCAGAACGAGGACACGCCCGGGCAGACCTCGTAAGCAAGCCCCAGCTTGTCCAGCTCGTCCATCTGCTCACGGTGCGCGCCGTAGACGCACGGGTCGCCCGTGTGCAGCCGCACAACAGTTTTTCCCGCCCTGGCCGCGGGCGCCATGACCGCGATGACCTCCTCAAGCGTCATCCTGGCGCTGTCGTAGACCTCGCAGCCCTCTTTTTTATATTCCAGCAGCGCGGGGTTGACCAGCGAACCGGCATAGACGATCACGTCCGCCTCGCGGAGCAGCTTCGCGCCGCGCACGGTAATCAGGTCGGGCGCGCCCGAGCCTGCGCCGACAAAGTAGATCATGCCTGCCCCTCCTTGACGAGAATGATGGAAAAGTAACCGGTCGGGTCGTCCATCGTCGAAAGATCGGTCACAATGCGCTGCCCTTCCATGCCGCAGCGCTCGACGAGCGCCGCGTTTTGCAGCGCGCCGCGCGCGGCCAGCTTGTCGCGCACCGCGAGGATGGACTTGCCCGCCTTCATCAGCACCTTGCTGCCCGCGAGGTCAAGGCCCTCGTCCACCGCGCCGTGCGACGCGGGGATGATGTGCAGCATCTCGCCGTCCTCGCACAGGGCGCGGCCGAGTGCGGCCGCCGCCGCGCAGAAGGACGGCACGCCGGGCACCAGCTCGGTCTCATACCCGCGCGCGGCCACGCGCCTCACCACATACCAGCAGGTCGAATACACGGTCGGGTCGCCGAGCGTCAGGAACGCGACGTCCTTGCCCTCGTCCAGCAGCGCGCAGATTTCGTCCGCGGCGCGGTCGTGGCTCGCGTCCCGCGCGGCCTTGTCACGCGTCATCGGCATGTCGCAGTGCAGCACCGGCTTGTCCCCGATGTATGCCGCCGCGATGGCCAGCGCGGCCTGGTCGCCCGCGCCCGACTGCGGCACCGCGACAACCGCACATTCCCGGATCACACGGATGGCCTTGGCGGTCAACAGCTCGGGGTCGCCCGGGCCGACGCCCACGCCGTACAGTTTTGCTTTGCTCATTTGCTTTCCCTCAACCTTTCACATAACGCCATCGCCCCGGGCGACTGCGCTAAAATGCCGTATTTCGCCGTAAACAGGATAAATTCCACATGCCCGCGGCCGCGCAGCCGCAGGGCAAGGCGTTTTTCGATCTCGCTTTCAATGCGCGCGAGCACAGGTTCGCGCAGGTGTTCGCGGTCGAGCAGCTCGATGCACGCATCCACCGAGATGGACTGCATCAGCCCCTCGAGCGTGTCCCGCCCCGCCCCGCAGAGCGCCGCGTGCGCGGTGAATATCTCCTGCCGCCCGTCCGCGACCGAGGAATGCGTGTTCATCACGCCCGCGGCGAGTTTGACCAGCTTGCCCGCGTGGCCGACCAGCAGGATATCGCGGAACCCGCGGAACACCGCGTGGTCGAGCGCTTCGCCGATGAAGTTGGAGCACTTGACCGCCTTTTCGAGGTCCAGCCCGAGCGTGTCCCGCGCGAAATCCGCTCCGTAGTTGCCCGGGCACAGGAAGGCGGTGCGCTGGCCTGCGGCGTACAGGCTGTCCAGCTCGAGACAGATGGTATCCACCAGCGCCTTTTCGCTCATCGGCTCGACGATGCCGCTCGTCCCGAGGATGGACAGCCCGCCGGCCACGCCGAGGTGCCCGTTATAGGTCTGTTTGGCAAGTTCCTCGCCGTTTTCCGCCGAGATGATGACCGAAAAGCCGCCCGTGTAGGCGCAGGCGTGCGCGGCGCGCTCGAGCGCCGCCGTGATCTGCGTCCGCGGGCCGGGGTTGATTGCCGCCGCGCCCACCGGCATGGCAAGCCCGGGCCGGGTCACGCGGCCCACGCCCGCGCCGCCGTCAATCGTGATGCCGCTGTCCGCGCGGCGCACGGCCGCGGAAATGCCCACGCCGTTTGTGATGTCCGGGTCGTCGCCCGCATCCTTGCGCACCGTGTAGACCGCCGCGTCCCCTTCCATGCGGGGCTGTTCGACCGGCAGGGTGAAGGCCAGGCCGCCCGGCGTCTCCAGCTGGAGCGCGGCGGGCGCTTTGCCGGTCAGGAGCAGCAGCGCCGCCGCCTCAGCGGCCGCCGCCGCGCAGGTGCCGGTCGTCCAGCCGCGGCGTAGCGCCTGCCCGCCGTGGTAGGCAATATGTTGGTTTGGCATCGCGCTGCCCCCCCTTTCCGGCTGTCCGTTCCCGTTACTTCTCCCGTTCCTGCTCCCGCATGGATTCCTGCTTTTTGCGCTCGACAAACCGGCCGAGGAAAAACGCGATCACGCCCACGCCGATACCGGTCTGCACGCAGAACAGCAGGCTTTCCAGCTCGCCCGGCACTTCGCCGCCGAGCATCTGCTCAAACACCGGCGTAAACCACGGCTCGTATTCCTCGCCCGTGATCTCCGCCACCTTAACGCTGCCCGCGTCATCCGAGCCGCCGAACGACGCGCCGCGCAGCGCGAATACCGGCGTGACGATCAGCGCCACGCACAGCAGCAGCAGGACTGCAACAATACACTTATTCTTTCTGGTCATGTCTCACGCCTCCTCAAAGCCGACCGCGCGCAGTTCGGGCCGCGCATAGGACTCAAGCGCGATCATGATGATGACCGTCAGCACGCCCTCAAGCACCGCAAGCGGCAGCTGGGTGGGCGCGAACACGCCGAGGAACTCGATGACCGAACCCATCACGCCGCCCGTCGCGGACGGATAGGCCACCGCCAGCTGCACGCTGGTCACGCAGTAGGTCAGCAGGTCGCCCAGCGCGGCGGCCAGGAACACGGACACCATTTTGTTGACTTTGAGCTTGTGGCACAGCCTGTAGATGCCATACGAAACAAACGGCCCCGCAATCGCCATGGAGAAGGTGTTCGCGCCCAGCGTGGTCAGGCCGCCGTGCGCCAGCAAAATCGCCTGGAACAGCAGCACGATCACGCCCAGGATGGATACCGCGCTCGGCCCGAACAGGATTGCGCCCAGGCCGGTACCGGTCATATGCGAGCACGAACCGGTGACCGACGGGATTTTGAGCGACGAGATCACAAAGATGAATGCGCCCGCCATGGCGATCAGCGTGATCGAGCGGCGGTCGTGCGCAACCGTCTTTTTGAGCGAAAAGTAGCCTGCCAGCAAAAAGGGCAGCGCGATCACGCCCCACAAAATACACATGGCCGGGGGCAGGAAGCCCTCCATGATGTGCATGGCGCCCGCCATGGGCAGCACGCCGCATAAAAGCGCCGCGCACGCCGTCAGGCGCACCAGTTTCCGTTGTTTTTCTGTCATATTGCATTTCTCCTTCCCCGCCCCTGGGAAGGGCGCCCGCGGCACGGCGGCATCGCCGTGCCCAAATGTAAAAAACGCCGCATCCGTGTGCTTCCCACGCACCGGACCGGCGTTCAGCCTGCGCCCCCGTTTGCCGGGAACGCACCCTGCACACCGGCCATCTCTCGTGACCGCTATGCACTTCCATCCAAAAAGGCAGGTCTTCTGGCTCGGGGCTCATCGTCTCCCGGCCGGCCTTCCCAGTTTCCCAGTGACCATTTGCTTGACCGAGGACTCTTCCCTTACAGCGGCGGGACCGCAGAGGATTTGCACCTCTTTCCCTATTACCCTGCCGGAGAAATGGCAGGCACCTTTCTGTATCCGGCGTCGCACCGGAAGAAGTTAATTGATTACGCTATTTCATTATAACATACGCCCGAACCCTGTCAACACGGGCTGCGCGTGTTGAAGAGGATACTGCTAAAAAGCGTAAAATCCTCCTAACCGCGTCCGCTGTCGAGCAGGGCCTCCAGCCCCTCGGCCGCACGCGGGCACGCCGCGTCCGCAGGCACAAGGCCGCGCGCGCGGAGCAGTTCAAACACCGTAAGCAGCGCGGGCGGCCTCAGATGCGCGCGCCGCAGGGTCTCCGCGTCGCGGAACACCGCTTCCGGCGTGCTGTCTGCAATCACCCGCCCGCCCTCGAACACGACCGCACGCGTCGCCCAGCGGAAGGCGAAATCCATATCGTGCGTTGAGATGACGAGCGTCCGCCCCTCGGCGGACAGGCGCTCCAGAACCGCTTCCAGCCGCTCCTCCCCCGCGGGGTCGAGCGACGATGCCGGCTCGTCAAACAAAATAACCTCGCTCTCCATCGCAAGGATGTCCGCGATCGTCACGCGCTTTTTCTCCCCGCCGGACAGCTCGTGCGGCGGCCGCGCCCGGAACGCCTGCAGGTCCATATAATCCAGCGCGTGGTCCACGCGGCGCACAACCTCCTCTTTGGGCAGGCGCAGGTTCATCGGCCCGAACGACACCTCGGCCGCAACGGTCGAGGCGATGATCTGGTCGTCCGCGTTCTGGAACACAATGCCCACCCGCTCGCACAGCTTTTGGCGGTCCTTTCTGCCGGCCGGCCTGCCGTCCAGCAGAATCTCACCCGCTTCGGGCGTGAGCACACCGTTCAGGCACAGGAAAAAAGTGGACTTGCCCGCCCCGTTCGGGCCGAGCACGGCGACACGCTCCCCGGCGTACAGGTCCAGCGACACGCCGTTAAGCGCGTTCCCCTTTCCGTCATAGGAAAACCGCAGGCCGCGCGCCTGCAAAACCGGCTGTCCCATCTCCATTTTTCCTCCTTTCCTAATCGGCCAGCACCCGCAGCAGCACCAGCGCCGCCCAGAAAGCCAGCATCCCCGCCACCTGCGAAGCCCGCCACGGCTTGTCCTCCTCCAAAAAGCACAGCGCGCCGTCATAACCGCGCGCAGCCATGGCGTCGTAATACGTGCGCGACTTGCGCAGCGACACCACCAGCAGCCCCGCCGCCGTGCCGCCGAACGAGCGGCACGAGGTGCGGAAATCGCGCCAGCCGAGCCGCGCGCCAGCCGCCTCGCGCATCCGCCCGTGCGTATCCAGCAGGACAAAGATAAACCGGTAAATCAGATACATCAGCTCGGCCAGCAGCCCGGGCAGGTGCGCCCGGCGCAGCACGCCGACGAATTCGCACGCCGTCGTGGTCAGCGCGAGCAGATACAGCGCGCTGACCGCGCCCAGCGACTTGAGTACGAGCGCCGCCGCAAACCGGACGCTGTCCGCGCTCGCGCTGATGTAAAACCAGTGCAGCGACACGCACCATCCGCCCGTGGGCGCGAAGGACAGGTCGCACGCGACCGCCAGCCCGCCCAGCAGCAAAAACGCGAACGGCACGCGCATCAGGCCGCAGTAATCCCGCAGCGGCAGGCCGCCTTTCCCCTTTTGCAGCGCCGCCAGCGCAAGGATCACCGCGGCGGAGACCGCCGGGCGGTCCGCCGCAAGGCAGAGCACCAGCGTCCCCAGCGCCAAAACCGTTTTGAACGCCGGGTTCCATCCGCCCATGCCCGAGGTGTAGGCCAGATGGTCGATCGAGCGCACGCCGTGGCTGTGATGATGCCGCATCTGTCGCTTCCCCCTTTGTTTTCTACATTACCTGGCTGGTTCATTGTATAGCCCAACGCCGCTTTTGTCAACCAAACCGCTGCCTTCGCGGCGAAAAGGAAATTGCGTTTGCACCCAATCTGTCGTATAATAAGCTGGTAAGGAAGGGGCTGTCCACCCTGCGCATGGATGCAGGCAGGCTCCGTTTGCTTTAAATACAAGGAGGATATCAATGGACAAGATTCATCCGCAGTCTTGGAAGCAGGATCTGCCCGCATTCCGTGAAAAGACCCGGGAATTCTACGCAGGGGAGATCAATGTAGGCGCATACAAGGGTTTTTCCGGCTACTACGGCAGCTATGCGCAGAAGGGCGGCAAGGCGAGCATGCTCCGCCTGCGCATGCCGGGCGGCCGTGTCACGAAGGAAAAACTGGCCTTCGTCGCGCATTCCATCCGGGAATACCAGGTTGCGCGCGCGCACTTCACCACCTGTCAGACCATCCAGCTGCACGACCTCGGACCGGATACGGTCTACGCGATCATGGAGCAGGCGCTCGACGCCGGCATCGTCACCATGGGCGGCGGCGGCGACTTCCCGCGCAACGTGATGTGTTCGCCGCTCTCCGGCGTGCAGGCGGACGAGTATTTCGACACCCTGCCCTATGCGGAAGCCGCGGGCGACTACCTCATGCACTTCATCAAGGCGGAAAAGATGCCCCGCAAGCTCAAGGTCGGCTTCTCGAATTCCCCGGCAAACCAGACGCACGCCACCTACCGCGACCTGGGCTTTGTCGCCCGTCCGGACGGCAAATTCGACGTGTACAGCGCCGGCGGCCTGGGCAACAACCCGCTCTTCGGCGTAAAAGTCGGCGAGGCGGTCGAGCCGGACCATATCCTGTACTATATCAAGGCGATGTGGCTGACCTTCCGCGCGTACGGCAACTACGAAAACCGCGGCAAGGCGCGCACCCGCTATATGCAGGAGGCGCTCGGCGGCGCGGAGAACTACGCAAAGGCGTTCCGCGAAAAGCTGGACGGGGTGTACGCCGCGGGCGAGGACCTGACGCTGTCTATCTCCCCGGCCGCAATCACCAAAACCGGCGACGGCTCGACGGCCTCCGGCCCGCGCGTGCTGCCGCAGAAGCAGCCCGGGCTGTACACCGTGGTATGGCACCCGGTCGGCGGCCAGCCATCCATGGCGTCGCTGTGCGCGCTGAGCGACCTGCTGCAGACCATCCCGGACGCTGAAATGCGCCTTGCGCCGGACGAAGCCGCCTATATTATCAACCTGACCGGCGCGGAAGCCGAAAAGGTGATCGCCGCCACGCCGGACAGCGCGGCCAGCCTGTTCGAGACCTCGGTCAGCTGCATCGGCGGCAAGACCTGCCAGGTTGGTATGCGCGATTCGCAGGGCCTGCTCACCGCATGCGTCCAGGCCGTGCGCGAAGCCGGCCTGCCGGACGGCGCGCTGCCCCAGATCCACATTTCCGGCTGCCCGTCCTCATGCGGCACGCACCAGACCGGCGCGCTCGGTTTCCGCGGCGCGTCCAAAATCGTGGACGGCAAGCCGCAGAGCGCGTTCACGCTGTTCGTCGGCGGGCAGGACCGCCAGGGCAGCGAGGCCATGGGCCGCGAGCTCGGCGCCATCCTTGAGGGCGACATCCCGGCCTTTCTCGTCGAACTGGGCAAGGCAGTCGCCGCTTCCGGCATGGACTATGCCGCATGGAGCGCCGCTGACCCGGCCGCGATCGACCGCATCGCCGCGCCCTATCTCGGCTGATCCTCTGCTTTCATCCCCAAGCCCTGCGCCTGCTCAAAGGCACAGGGCTTTTTCTGTCCAGCTCCCAATACACTTTCCCGATCCGCGCAAAAATGGCAGGCACTTCCATGCCTGCCATCTTTATTTTCACTCCGCATCGGCGCAGCGGCTTTTGTTTTCCTGTCCGCCGTCCGTTTTGACAACGTCCGCCGTCGAACGGCGGTATACCGCATAGGCGATGACCGCCGTGACCGCCTCGGTGATCCAGAAGGCGTGCCACACGCCGTCCGCGCCCCAAAGGCGGCTGAGCAGGTATGCTGCCGGGATGATAATAACCGCGTACCGGCACAGCGAGATCACAAGCGACGGCATCCCCTTGCTCAGGCCCTCCAGCGCGCCCGACGACACCACCGAAACCGTGGAGACAAGGAAGCCCGCGCTGATGATGCGCAGTGCGGTCTGCCCCGCGGCGATGGTTTCCGGGTTGCTGGTAAACAGCGCGATCAGCGGGCCGGGCACCGCAAGGCAGATGACCGTACCGGCCGCCATCACCACGCCGCACAGGCCGAGTGCGGTCTTGTAAATTCTGGCCACGCGCCTGTGCTCACCCGCGCCGAAATTGTAGCCGATGATCGGGCGCATCCCCTGCACCACGCCGCTCGCCGGGAGGTACAGGAAGGTTTGCAGCTTGTAGTATACGCCGAGCACGACGACGTAAATCTGCGAATACCCCGCAAGGATTGCGTTGAGTGCGGAAACCAGCAGGGACGGCAGTGCAAAGCTGAGGGTTGCGGGGATACCGACGGCGTACAGCTTCCCGCGCAGGCCGCGCCCGTCCGCCAGATGCTGCCGGCTGACCCGCACCGGGATCGCCCTCATCCGGTAGACAACCAGATAGACCACAAGCGTCAGCGTCTGCCCGATACCGGTGGCCAGCGCTGCGCCTTCGATCCCCATGGCCGGGATCGGCCCCAGGCCGAAGATCAGCACCGGGTCGAGCACGATATTTGCAATACAGCCGCACATCAGGCTGGCCATGGGGACCTTCATGCTGCCGACCGCCTGATAAATTTTCTCAAACGCAAGCCCCAGGGCAATGATGATGCCGAACGCAAACGCAATGCGCGCATAGCGGATACCGAGGCTGACCACGGCTTCATCCGACGTAAACAGGCGCAGGAACGTCGGGATGACCGCAATACTGACAACGCTCAGCAGCAGGCCGTGCACCGCGGAGAGCAGCATGCCCCACGTCGCCGCGGCGTTTGCGCGGCGCGTATTGCCTGCGCCCAGATAATAGGCGATCACCGAGTTGATGCCCACGCTGAAACCGATCGCCACCGCATTGATGAAATTCTGCACCGGATACACCAGCGAGAGCGCGGTCATCGCCTCTTCGCTGATCTGCGCAATGAAAAAGCTGTCCACGATGTTGTACAGCGCGTTGACCAGCATCGAAACCACCATCGGCAGCGACAGGCTGACCAGCAGCGGCAAGACCGGTTTTTCCCTCATAAAGGTCTGTTCCATCGGTTTCAACCTCCTGTGTGGATCGGGCACGACCGGGTATCGGCTTATAAAAAACGCCACACAACTACCAGGAAAATGGTAACTGTGTGGCGAAAAATGGGCTTGCCCAGAAAAATCCACAACGAATTTTAGGATATTATTATACCGCGGTATGCGCCTGCCGTCAAGCAGGCGCGCCGCTGTTTTTGCTGCACAGGACGGGCCGTTTCTGCCTGTTTTACGAAAAGATCAATTCCAGAAGTCGGTCTTTTCCCGCAGGCCGATGTCGGACGCCTTGAATACAGGCTCCTTGCCCTGTTTGCGCTGGCTGACATAGTCCCCCAGCGCCGCGAACGCCGGACGGCTCAGGATCAGGATCACCGGCACGTTGATGACAACCATCAGCGCCTGGAACAGGTCCGCGGTATCCCACGCCAGCTGCATACTGATGACTGCGCCCAGCATGACGATGATGGCCGCAATGATGCGGAACACGGTCAGGAAGGTCTTGCTCGGGGTGCGCTTGAAAATGAAGCGCATGCAGCCTTCACAGTAATAGTAGTTTCCGATCAGCGTGGTAAACGCGAACAGCGCCATGGATACGGCGATAAAGATCGGGCCGAACGAGCCGAGCGCGCTCTGCATCGCCGCCTGGACATACGGGGCACCCGCCATCTCCGCAGTCGGCTCAACGCCCGAGCACAGGCACATCAGCGCGGTCGAAGAGC